>JAYTXY010000221.1:0-1998 GCA_043742705.1 Bacteroidota bacterium | reverse complement strand
ACGTTTATGATTCCTGTCAACCAACACGGCTGTTCTTATTTTTTTGATGTCTGCATTTAAAAACGGTCGCAGTGCATACATCAATGTCTTCCCTGAATTCAAAACATCATCAACAAGGATGATTACTTTTCCTTTCAGCTGATCTTGTGTGAGTGAAAGTTCAGGTTCTTTCTTTTCATGACTGTGTTTGTCAATCACGACTTCTATGAGCTGAATTTTGATTGGTGAAATCTCTTTCAAAACATCAACAATTTTTTGTGCTACGATAAAACCGCTCTTTGCAATTCCTGCTACGATAATTTCCGACTCGTCCATGTTATCTTCATACACCTGATAAGCAATACGGTTAATACGTTGTGAAATCTGGAGCTGATCCAGGATCATTGTCTTTGTCGGTTCCATGTTCGAATGTACAATTATGGTTTGTCCTTTTTCAGTTTTTTGATAATTATTTCAGACACGTAATAATAACCTGCTGTACCAATTCCTGCAATGAAAAAGAAGAGTGCAAATCCGCGCGTACTGTCGTTGTAATAAAATTCACCGAGCATCCAGATACAATTGGCGAAAAGCCAGAACACAACTGCGAGGTTATGCAACAATTCAACTTTTGAATTCCGGCTCAGCCAGGTAATATAAATTGCAAGCCCCACGGTAGGAGCGATCATCATTACTCCAAGTGTTTTAGAAAGTGTACACCAGCAAAGATCCTTCACCAGCCACAATACGATGTGAAAGTTTTCAAAGTGACGAAAACGCATTACAGGTTGTTCCATGTTCCGATTTTTTATTTTTGACTTTTAACTTTTAATCTCCCTCCTTTATAAAAATACTTTTTATAATATGGATCCTCAATATCACTGATGATCACTCCATCGTGTACACTTGCATGTGCAAATTTATTGTGACCGAGATAAACGCCAATGTGCGAAACTCTTTTTTTTCTGATCCGGAAGAAAACCATATCTCCTTCGCGAAGCTGTGATTTTTTTAACGGCTTGATGTTTTTGAAAATATCACGGGAACTTCCTTCAAGATCAATGCTGAAAGCACTTTTATACAAAGCGCTTACAAATCCGGAACAATCCACTCCGTTTTTTGAATCTCCTGCATAACAATAAGATGTTCCAAGCCAATCACTCACTGCTTTGTACAATTCAGGATTGGCGATCGTATCTACTTCGTATCCGAAAAGATTTGAATAATGATAACAAAGTTCCAGTTGATGTTGCTCAGAATCCCGAAAGGCAGAATCAGTACTGAGCGATTGCGCAGAAACATGTCCTGTGAAAAAACAGAATGAAGCTATGAGAATTTTCCTGAACATCGTAACGAAGATAAAACGTCACGCTTGATTTTTTCTTTTGAGTATGGCAACGTTTTCAACATGGGTAGTGTGTGGAAACATGTCGACAGGCTGGAGTTTTTCTACCGTATATTTTTCACTTAGCAGGTTGATGTCACGCGCCTGTGTAGCTGGATTACAGCTTACATACACAATTCTGTCAGGACCAATCTCCGCTATTTTCTTTACAACATCTTCGTGCATTCCGGCTCGTGGAGGATCGGTGATAATGACGTCTGGCTTCCCGTGTTCATGAATGAATTGATCTGTCAATGTTGCTTTAATGTCTCCTGCAAAAAACTCCACATTGCTGATTTGATTGTTCCGTGCATTTTCCTGCGCGTCTTTAATCGCATCTTCGATGTAATCAATTCCGATGACGTGTTTCGCACTGCGTGACACAAAACTTGCAATGGTTCCTGTTCCTGTGTAAAGATCATACACCAGTTCTGTTCCTTTGAGATCAGCAAACGATCGCGCAACTTTATAAAGTTCATACGCCTGATCAGAATTAGTCTGGTAAAATGATTTCGCGCTGATCTTGAATTTCAATCCTTCCATTTCCTCTGTGATATGATCTTCTCCTTTAAAGACTGATACATCAAGATCGAAAACGGTGTCATTTTTTTTCGGATTAATCATATAAAGCAGGG
>JAYTXY010000220.1:0-8137 GCA_043742705.1 Bacteroidota bacterium | reverse complement strand
TCAGGCTGGCAGGGTTGTATACATCACCGCCATTGAGCTGAAACCAGGCACCGTCAGTGAGGTTGCGATAATAAATGGAAATATCACTCACACCATTTACATCTTTGTTTTGAGAAATATACTGACTCACTTTGCCTTTAATGGACGAAAGCCGCGGGTTTTCATTCACAGTATTCGATAATAAAACACGATGCGCCAGTTTATAATCTTTGCTGCGTACAATCTCCATTTCAGGAGCGCACTCAACGGCAGTCTGGGAAACAATTGTAACTTTCTTTCCCTCAGATGGATGAGGGAAAAAACTGTAGACAACCGCTCCTGAAATTAAAGTTAACAGAATTGTCAGGTAAAGAGGAGTATCCTTTCTGAAAAAGTTTTTTTGGCTTACTGCTGCACCCATATTGCTTAAAATTTTACTGACGAAAAGTTTTCTTAAAAATTTCATGTGCCTGAAAAAGCCCCCCCCCGATTTTTTAAGATTTGTAGTTTAGTTAAGTTGTATTTTGATTTTTAGTGTTCAAATTTCAGTAAACAAATTGTAGCAATTATGAAGTTAAATCGATGATTGCTTAAGCTTAATCTTGATCACTAAGTGTAAAGGCTACATACAAGAATACGCGCCTCGATTGCGAAAGGTTTACACGAAACAGGAATGTTTCTGACAGAACTAAAAAAGATCAGGAGATCACTTTTTTATGCTTCCATCTTCGGTGCGTCCAGAGCCAGTATTCCGGTTGGGCGAGGATAAGTTGTTCATTGATACGGGCACACGTTTCAGTTATTTCAAAAGGCTTTGACGTGGAAGGCTGATCGCTTACCAACTTATATTCGATGCGATAATGCCCGCGTTTCAGTTTTGTAATCATTCCGTAAAGAACCGGGTAGTTGTACTTCACAGCGTACTTCTCAACACCAAGAAAGATGCACGTATCCTGGTTTAAGAATTTCATCCAGTGTCCTTTCTTCGGATCAGAAGGACTTTGGTCGTTTATAAATCCATATGTACACAATTCCTTTTGATGAGCTTCAAAAAAATCAGCGACTTCTTTTGTCGACATCAGTTTCATTCCAAAGCGTGCTCGTGTCTGTCTTAACTTTAAATCAAAAAATTTATTGGAAAGCCGCTGGTAAATACCTGTTCCTGTATGAGAGCTGTGGAACGGAAGTGTAACCGCTGTCCATTCCCAATTGGCGTAATGACCGGTTGCAAGGATCAGGCTTTTGCCAGCTTTAAAATAATTCTCAAGAAATTCTGAATTCACTAATTCAACTCTTTTTAAAATTGCCTTTTCTCCCGCTGTAAATATTTTGAGACTTTCAAAGACAAGGTCGCAGAAATGGTGATAGAATTTTTTGCAGATGATTTGTAGCTCTTCTTCAGATTTTCCCGGAAGTGAATTGCGGAGATTCTGCAGCGCTATTTTTTTTCGATATGGAAATATATAATAGAGAATAAGAAAGGTAAAATCAGAAAGTCCGTAAAGCAGCGGAAACGGAAGCAGGGAAATCGGGATGATGACCAGGTAGAAAAGAAGAGCACTGAAAAAATACGCCATGAAGAAGAATATAAGGAAGTTGTCAAAAGTAAAGTACTGGCTGTCGTCACGCAAATCTTTCTGGAGTCAATTATTCTGTTGCCTTCCAGAATGATGTGTTAAGACAATTTAACAACTAGTCATCTTTTTATGAGAGATAAATGAGTTTCATCAGCTCATTTTAATAATTAAACTTCCATGAACTGTAATATCCTAATTTTGCTAACTTGTTTAACTGAAAAGATAAATGAAAAAGATTTTCTTATTCGCAATGCTACTGTTATTCGTGACTGTTTGTTCAGCACAGTTCCCCGGTGGAGGCGGCCGTTCCGGCGGAAGACAAATGAATGCAGGACACTTCTATGGAAAAATTGTCGATGAAAAAAACAAGCCGATTGAATTTGCCGTTGTCCAATTGATGCAAAACAAAATGGACTCTGTTGCTAAATCAATGAAGGAATCGATGGTTGGCGGGCAATTGACCGAAGCCAACGGAGATTTTAGCCTCGATAGTCTTCCTGTTTTTGGTCAGTTCACATTGAAAGTAACAGCATTGGGATATACAGCCTACGAGCAAAAAGTTTCTTTCAATCTGAAGTTCGGACAAGGAGGAGGAATGCAACAGGCTATTAACGCAGTTGACAAAGACCTAGGTAACATTAAACTAACGGTGAATACAGTTACGCTGAAAGAAGCAACCGTAGAAGAAACAGTTCCAGTGTATGAAATGAAAATTGACAAGCGTGTTTACAACGTAGAGAAAAATATTGTGAATACAGGAGGAACAGCAGAAGATGTGCTGAAGAATGTTCCTTCCGTAAATGTAGACATCGATGGTAATGTAACATTACGAAATGCTGCCCCGCAACTATTTGTTGATGGACGACCGACCACACTTACTGTTGACCAGATTCCCGCTGATGCCATTCAGAATATAGAAGTCATTACAAACCCTTCCGCGAAATACGATGCAAGCGGAGGAGGAGCAGGAATTTTAAATATCGTTCTGAAGAAGAACAGGAGGATAGGATACAACGGAAACATTCGTGCAGGAATGGATTCACGCGGACGCGCTAATATCGGAGCCGATCTCAATGCAAGAGAAGGAAAGGTAAACATCTTCATCAGCGGAATGCTCAATCAACGGAAATCAAAAATGACAGGAGAAACGGAGAGAGACTATTTACTTGGAACTCCCGTTCATCTTTTTCAGGATAATCCTTCTGAGTCGAACGGTTATTTTGGATTAGGAAGAGCAGGTTTCGATTACTTCGTTGACAACAGGAATACGATCACACTTTCAGGATTCTATAACAGCGGAAACTTTAAGTCGAATGATAATATCTCCACGAAAACGGATACGCTGTCCCCTTCCGGAATGGAAAGTAGTTCATCGGTTCGCGTGAATGAGAGTGAAAGGAATTCCCGCAACGTGGGTGGAGCGCTTTCTTTCAAACACATTTATCCGAGGGAAGGAAAAGAGTGGGCAACGGATGCAAACTACAACAGAAGTAACTCCGACAATACTGGAAATTACCGTACAAAGAATTATGATTCCTTTGGTAATTTAAACGGATCAGAAATTTTACAGCTGCAAAAAGGAAGTGGAACTGTTGACTTCACCACGATTCAATCAGATTATGTGGATCCGCTGACTGATAAAATTAAAATTGAAGCGGGAGCGAGAGGAGCCATCCGCAATTACAACAGCACCACTCAAAACTTCATTGACAATGTTTTGGTTGTTTCTCAATTAAATGATTATAAATTCACTGACCAGGTTTACGCAGGTTATTTTACGTTTACGAAGCAAATGCAAAAGCTCGGTTACCAGGTTGGTTTGCGTGCTGAAAGTTCATTCTACACGGGCGAACTGACCGATTCGCACCAGAAGTTTGAGCATACATATCCTGTCGATTTTTTTCCAACGGCTTTTCTGAGTTACAAGTTGAGTGAAAAGATTATGCTTCAGTTGAATTGCACTAGAAAGATAAACCGTCCGAATTTTTTCCAGCTTCTTCCTTACGTTGATTACACCGACTCACTCAACCTTTCCCGCGGAAACCCTGCGCTGAAGCCTGAGTTCACGAATTCTTTCGAGTTATCCTATCAAAAAACATTTGATCGCAAAAACACATTAATTACTTCTGTGTATTATAAAAATACCAACGACCTGATCACGCGCTTCCAGTTTCGTGATGTAACGCTTCCGGGAGCTCCGATTATCTCCACGTATGAAAATGCCAATTCAAGTTACGCCTATGGATTTGAAGTTACTTCTCAGAATTCATTTGTGAAATGGTTTGATGTTTCACTGAACATCAATGTTTATAATTCAAGTATTAATGGCAGCAACCTGGAGAGCAACCTCACCAATCAGCAATTCAGTTGGTTCTCCAAATTGAATACGACATTCCGGTTGCCGAAAAATTTCAGTATTCAACTCTCAGGAGATTACCGTTCCAAGACATCGCTCCAGGTTGGCGGAGGAGGTGGTGGTGGACGTGGACCTGGCGGTGGAGGCGGAGGTTTCGGTGGAGGTGGTGGAGTTTTTGGTGGTTCATCTTCTACAGCACAAGGATACACCTTGCCTGTTTATAGCATAGATGCAGGTGTGAAATTTGAATTCCTTAAGAACAAAGCAGCTTCTCTCACTGTAAATGCCGCTGATATTTTCAACACACGGCAAACAGAAACATATTCAGAATCACCGTTCTTTACGCAGACTACTATTCGCAGACGGGATCCGCAGGTAATCCGTGTAAACTTCAGTTATCGTTTCGGAAAGTTTGATGTGTCGCTCTTCAAAAGAAAGAATGCCAGAAGTTCTGACATTGATGTTGAAGGGCAATAGGAAAGCGAATCTCCGGCAAAACTATTTTTGCCGGAAAAAGAAATCAATCAGCCTGTAAAACTCTTCGCTGCTGTAAGAAGATTTTCCTTCCAGGTATTCATCAATGGAAGCACTGATTTCTTTTGACGAAATGATTCCGTTTGAATCTGTATCCACTTTACGATAGAGGGCAGAAATAGCAGATTCCTTAGATGAATCACCTATTGTTGATGTGTTGAGCTTTGAACTTGGATTGCCGGATTTCAACTCATCAAAGCTCTTTAAATATTCCCGGATAGCAGGCAAAGCAGCAAGCGAATCACGCATCAGTTTTTTCTGGATCATTTCATCGGTAATCGTAACTCCATTCTCATTCACAACTGAATTCTTCAAAGAGTTTGGTTCTTCGTCTTTGTAGTCAGGAACACCGTCACCATCTGAATCAAGAGGCCTTCCTTTTGTATCGACTTTCACGTTCGGAGGAGTTTGAGCATCTTCATCGCCAATGTCAGGAACACCGTCATGATCTGAATCTTCTTTTTCAAGTTTTGTGAAATCAACATTCGTCACATCGATTTTCGGTTTGACTTTATCCTGTTTAACTTTTCGGGGAGTTTCTCTTGGTGCAGAAAAATCGTAGCGGAATGAAACAGAAGAATAAATAAACTTGTCATTCGCTGCATTGCCTTTACGAGATCCTGAACTTTCGCTTGTCACGCCATCAATTAAATCTGTATTGGTAAAATGACAAACGGAACTAAAGTCCATCGAACATCTTCCGGAAATCCTGAAATGTAACCCGACACCAATTGGAAAGGCGAGTGCAGATTGCTTGAATTTTCCAAGGCCATCCAGGTTGGCGTCACTCAGTTCGGTTTCATAGTTATAATCACGATGCAGGATTACAGCACTGCCTGCATTCACGTCTGCTTGTTCAATGCTTCGTATAGAACCGTCTTTCCAATAGTGATAATAGTTTCCACTAGCATCTTTGAGATCAGCTTTCGGATGAAAGACAACGTATTCAAAACCTGCGGAAACGAATGGAGTTAAAATTTGTTTTGGATTTTTTTTGCTGTTGAAATCATAACGAACCTGAAGACCTTCGCTAACAATACCTGATTGAAAGTTCACATTGCGCGACACCGTTTTTTCATTTCCGAAGACTTTTCCGGAGAGGAGAAAAAGGGAAAGTGAAAAATCAGAGTAGATGTGTTTTTGTAATTCAATCTGGAAGCCGCTGCTTGCAAGCAACGGTTGGTTTAAATGCGTATAGCCAACATCGCCAACGAATGACAGTATTCCTTCTGCAACTGAAAGAGTGGGAAGATTTTTTTTGACGTTGGAATCAGAGTCGGGTGGAGGAGTGGCAAAAGCGAAATTGGCTGACAGAAATAAAAATGAGATCGATACAGGAAGGAAATATTTTTTCCTGAAAGAAGACTGTATTGAACAAAACGGTTTACCCGGTTGAGTCAAGGTCATTGATTTCTGCGATTCAGTTTTAAGGCGTCCTTCACCGGAATGCGTTCACCATCATTGTAGGCAACCACAAATGCATCCGATACTTTCGACTGGGTTTCCACTCTATGTTGTTTCGCGGATGCGTATTTGTCAAATGTCCCGATCAGGTATTTCTTCCATCCTTCATGCATGGTGAGATCAACCTTTTCATTGATCTTGTATTTCTTGTGGAAGAAATCTGTTGTACGGTCAGGGCTTTTCCTTGTTGCTGCAATCTGTACTTTGTAATAGATTCCCTTTTGCGGAGCCTGAATCGTTACATAACTGAGCTGAGATGGCTTTGCCTTTTCAACGGTTGCAGTAGTGTTACTGAAAGAAGGAGTAGAGGAGCAAGTAACACAGTCATCTTCCGGGCGATCTTCATCGACTGAAGGTAAGCCGGGCGCGTAATTCGCTAAGGGTTTGCTTGTCTCAGGAACGAGATGATAGGAAACGGTGAAAACGGTGTCTGCCGGTAATTCCTGCCAGTAAAATTCAGCGAGACGGTTGGCAACAGAAAATTGCGCTCCGTGTGCATCTATTACATCTGCTTTGTAACCGTCCAGTAACTGGTCAAACATTCGTGCTGCAGTTCGTTTCGAGCCTTTCCGCACTACAAGTTTTACCATATAATCATCGGCATTAGGGGCGGATCGTTCCACAGACTTTTCCACTTTTATTTCCTGGTTTAATTCTTCGAGCATGGCATTTGTCAACGGAACATCATCATTCAATACAATGACTGAAGGGGTTAAAGAGACCGTTTTTGGTTTTTCGCTTTCGATGTATAAAAATTCTCCATTCAATGTTTTTAATCCGTTGCAGGAAGAGTCGGTTTTTACTTTGTAGGATATCTTAAACGATTTGTCCTTTGGCAAATCAATCCATGTAAATTTAACTCGCTGCTGGGCAAATGAAAATATTGCATTTGCTGTTTCCAGGGGTGTTGCATGGAATCCTTCCGGAAGATACTGTTGCAAATTTGCAAAGCCGGTAATGTCTCCTTTAGAAATGGTGAGTTCTACTGTAAATTCTTCTCCGGGTTTAATAGCAGAGGGAAGGGAAGGTACGATGCTGACCTGTTGAGCATCATAAAAATAAGATGCTATAAAAAGAAGTATAACTGAACTGAATATAGATGCAATCTTGATCACGCTGTTTTGTTATTAATCGACAGAAGAAAAGTACTGCTGAATGCAGGTATAACTTTTCTTATATAGAGAATTATTCAACATACTGAATTGAATAACATTCGTTAAAGGGAAAATCAAAAATTGGGCTTGAGCAGGTAGCGAGAATAAAACTCGTTGATGTGACGAACCGCATGATCAGCATTTTCAGCAACGAGAATAAGACTTAAGTCTTTTTCATCTACCATCTTCTCTTCAGTGAGAACATTTTTAATCCAGTCTATTAAACCTGACCAATATTCTTTTCCAACGAGCACAATCGGGAACTTCGCAATTTTTTTTGTCTGTATAAGAGTCACAGCTTCAAACAATTCATCCATGGTACCGAAACCTCCGGGAAGAACCACAAATCCCTGTGCATATTTGATGAACATCAGTTTCCGTACGAAGAAGTAATCGAATGTGATCAGCTTGTCAGGGTCGATGTATGGATTGGAACTTTGTTCAAAAGGCAATTCAATATTCAGTCCGACAGATTTTCCTCCCGCAGTTTTTGCGCCTTTGTTCGCTGCTTCCATAATACCCGGGCCGCCACCTGTGATAATTCCGTAGCCTTCTTTCGTCAACTTATACGCAACTTCTTCCGCAAGATGATAAAACGGGTGATCGGGTTTGGTTCGCGCTGAACCGAAGATGGAAACACACGGTCCGATTTTACTGAGTTTGTCAAAGCCGTCAACAAATTCAGCCATGATTTTAAAAATCTGCCATGTATCGTGCGCTTTTATTTCCTGCCAGTCCTTATCAGAAAATGCCCGCCTGATTTTGGCTTCGTCAAAATTCATAGGAGTCTTTTTAGAAATGCAAATTCATAAAAGCAAGAAACAGCTTCCCGCTTCAATTAACTTTTTTACCAATCAAGGTAAACGATTAATTTGCGTGAAGGTTGCTTAGAAAAGGTTTATTTTCAAGTTCAGGTGTTTGGTCGCCTTATTAAACTTGCACATTCGGATCCGCTGGCAATGGACGAAAAACCATATTAGACCTCTTGCAAAATTAGAGAATAAAATATTAGCACTAAGATGTTGAAAACTATGCAGGTATAGGCCGATGATTGATAGACACGTGCCGTATGA
>JAYTXY010000219.1:0-5544 GCA_043742705.1 Bacteroidota bacterium | reverse complement strand
GTCAAAGATGAGAATGGAAAAATCGATTACAAATGCGCACTGAACGGTATTTTCGACTACCCACTAACACGTAGCCGGACACAAGATTAAAAAATAACTCCGGAATTATCAATGACAAAGATCACCCTGTTGAGAAAAGGAAGCAAGGGTTGTTCTATCAGACAATTTTCTGTTCCATGGCAAACTTGAGTAGCCCGACAACGCCTTTTGTGGCTGTCTTACGGAAAATATTTTTACGGTGGGTTTCAACGGTTCGCTCACTGATGAAAAGTTCTTCTGCGATTTGTGCATTACTGTATTCCTTTGCAATGAGACGGACGATTTCAATTTCACGTTCAGTCAGGTGAACGGCTGGTTCGTGTTCCTTTTTTTCCTTGGCACTGATTGCTTTCATCATTTCAGCAGACACTTCATCGCTGAAATACATTCCTCCCGAAGCGATTTTGGTCAGTGCATCCACTAGCTCTTTCTTTCCCGTATTTTTCAGGATGTAGCCGTCAGCTCCTGCATCCAACATTTCACTGATCATCGCACGGTCGCCAAACATGGAAAGAGCCAGCACCTTTACTCCGGGAAATTTTTTTTTCAATTCCTTCGTGAACTCAATTCCTGATAATTGAGGCATGCTGATGTCGGATAGCACAATGTGCGGCGTGTTTTTTTTCATCTGTTCAAGAGCACTCACCGGATTAACAGACTCTCCGATGATTTCAAATGCTTTTTCATTTTTCAAAAGCGCTTTAATGCCGTCAATCAGCATCTGGTGATCGTCTACTAAAAAAAGTTTTATTTTTTCACTCATGAACTCAATGGAATTTCAATGGTCGTTGTAGTGCCTCTGCCGGGAACTGAATCAAAGTTAACCGTCCCGTTTAAATAGGCAACACGCGACTGAATATTTTTTATACCAATTCCTTCGAAGTCATTGATTTTATTTACATCAAAACCAACTCCGTTGTCTTCAATCATGACTGTAATCTCTCCATCATGCCTGATCAGCTGGAGGTTTACATGACTAGCTTTTGAATGTTTGATAATGTTGCTCACATTTTCCTGGATGACCCGGTACAATACGGTTTCAATAGTTGTATCGAGTCGCTCTTCAAGTCCGATGATTTCAAGGTCGATACGAATCGCTTTTGTATTCAGCTTATTAATAAAATCGCGCACTGCCTTTGCAAGCCCTGATTTAAGCAAAGCGTTCGGCATCATGCTGTGTGAAACGCTGCGAACTTCCTTAACTGATTCATCAATCAGTTCAATTGCATTTTGCATCAGCACCTGCTGTTCTTTGTTAGTAAATTGTATTCCTGATTCAAGGCTACTCATGTTAAGTTTAACTGCCGACAGCGTTTGTCCGATTCCGTCATGAAGATCTTTTGCAATCCGAAGCCGTTCCTGCTCTTCCGCTTCAATAATGGCTTTCGAACGAAGCTCACGTTCTTTCAGGATTTCTGTTTGAAGGGTTTCTTTTTGCTTTAAGCGGTAACGTGAATACAAGAGGTAACTTAAGACTAAAATGAGTAGGATGGAAGCGACTAAAATGTTTTGCCGTGTTTTGTCCTGTTCAATTTTCAAGTCTTTAATTTTATTGTCTTCAGTCAACAACTTATTCTGCGCATCCTTTTTCTCCGTTTCAAAACGGGTTTGTATTTCCGCAACTTGCTCACTGCTTTTTTCATTCAGTAAAGAGTCGTTGTAAATAGAATAGAGTTCATGATTCTTGTAAGCATTTCTGAAATCGTTCAGTCCGTTGTACGCTTCAGATAAATTCAAATAGGCATTCGCAATGCTTTGTTTGGCTCCGATCTCAACAGAAATTCCAAGGCTTCTTTTCGCGTAGTCCAGCGCTTCACGGTAATTTTTTAATTCAATGTAAAGATTGGAAAGGTTATTCAACGCATTGGTAATGGCTTCTTTAAATCCTAATTCTTCATGGATTGCCAACGCCTGCTTATAATAATTAATGGATTTTTCGTAGTCGTGAATATTGAAATACACTTTTGCGAGACCTGAAAAACTATTTGCGATTGCGTCTTTGTTTCCGTTTGCATGCGCAGTCTTCAACCCTTCATTCAGATAGAGAAGCGCTGAGTCATTTTCATTCTTTTGCGCATACACATTGCCGATGTTGTTCTGAATGTCTGACACGGCATCTAATTTTCCATATCCTCTGTTTAGTTCAAGGTACCTGAAATAATAACCGAGCGCCTGGTCAAATTTTTTCATGCTTGCATACACATCGCCAACATTGAGATAACCATCTCCGATTCGTTGCTTGTCACCGTGCCGTTCTTCGATGCGAAGTGACTTCAGTAAAAACTCAAGTGCCTTATCATAATTTCCCTGGTAAAGATGTACTGTTCCGATGTCGTGAAACACTGCTGCAATACCCAGCGAGTCGTGTCGCTCTTCACGAATGAGTTTGCACTTTTCATAGTTTTCAATGGCAAGCGCGTAATTCCCCGCTATTGTGTTGAAGACTCCATTTAAAATGTAACATTTCGATTTTCCCTCAGTGTAATTTATTTTTTCAGCAATTTGCCTTGACTGCTCAGTGAGTGCGAATGATTTTTTTAAATCAGAAAATTTGTACTGCCATGCAATGTCGTTCAGCAGTTTTGCCCGAGTCGTATCGATTTTTGTTGTATTGAGAACACTGGAAAGACTGTCTATCAAATGCATGTCCTGTGCATTCAACTGGTTTGTTGAAAGGATAAAAAGGGAAAAAAGAATTCTTTTAAACACAGCTGCAACAACGATTTATGTTGTCATGCAAGTATAATTATTTAGGATGAATTGACGGGTAAATTGTATTTATAATTATCCAATTAACATGTTTGAAATTTAAAAGTAGAAGGAGGTTGAGAACGATACGGAAGGAATATCTTTAGTCACTTTATGAATCATGATAAAAAATTAGTTCTATGTTCTGCATCTCCGAGAAGACAACAACTTCTAAGGGAACTTGGGTTTGATTTTGAAACCAGGGTTAAAGATGTCGATGAAAGTTTTCCTGCATCCCTGAAGGCGGAAGACATTGCATTGTTTCTTGCTGATAAGAAGGCTGATGCGTTTCTTCCTGATTACGAAGAAGGAAAAGTTTTTATCACTGCTGATACCATTGTTTGGTTAAAAGATGAGATGCTCGGTAAACCTGTAAATGCTGAGGATGCTTTTCAGATGCTGCAAAAACTTTCTGGTGCAGAACATTTCGTCTATACAGGAGTTTGCCTTAGTAGCAAAACGAAAAGAAATTTATTCAGTGTTGAAAGCGCTGTTCGTTTTCAAACATTGACAGATGATGAAATCAGGTTTTACATCGAACATTACAAGCCGTTTGATAAAGCCGGATCTTACGGAGCACAGGAATGTCTTCACGAGGGAATGAATCCTTGTTCCGCTAAAGAAAATAAGTTTCTCGAATCGATTGGCAAACCTGATTTGTTTGAGGATACTTTACCGAAAGGAAAAGAACACATGCCGATTATTGAGAGAATAGAAGGAAGTTATTTTAATGTGATGGGACTGCCCATTGTGGAGTTGTATCATGAGCTGGTGGGTTTTTAAATTATGAATTATGAATTATGAATTATGTATTATGAATTATGAATTATGAATGTCATTCTTCGCGCACTAAACTTTGAACTAAGAACTTTGAACTAGCACTATGCGGAAGGCTTACCTAAAAATGCACATAGCCATTTTTCTCTGGGGATTTACCGGCTTGCTGGGAAAATTCATTCACCTGAATGAAGGCATGTTGGTCTGGTATCGTTTATTGATCAGCAGCGTGGCGATTGCAATTATTTTACTTTACCGAAGGTCGTTTCCTAAACTTACCATGAAAGAACTGCTGGGGATCAGCGGCATTGGTATTTTGGTGATGGTGCATTGGGTTACATTTTACGGAGCTATTAAGTTGTCCAGTATTTCTGTTGCGATGATTTGTCTTTCCTCGATTGCTTTGTTTGCTTCCATCATCGAACCGATTATTAACAGAACGAAGTTTGACTACATGGAAATTGTTTTCAGTGCTGTAGCTATGCTGGGAATTTTTACGATTTATTCTGCTGATTCAAGCGCTGCATTGGGAATTGTGCTTGGTGTAGTGAGTGCTTTCCTGAGCGCTATCTTTTCAACGTTGAACAAGCGGATTGCTTCAAAGCATGAAACACTTACTATTAGTTTAGTTGAGCTCACGAGCGGATTGATTTTTCTCACCCTGCTTTTTCCATTGTACTTTAAAATTCAGCCGACCACCAAGTTCGTTCCTGATTTCATGGATTCGGTTTACCTCGTAATTCTTGCACTTGTTTGCACTGTACTTACATGGATACTTTCGCTGCAGGCGCTTAGAAAAGTTTCTGCGTACACAATGGGGCTTGCATTGAACCTGGAACCTGTTTACGGAATTATTCTCGCTGTACTCTTTGCAGGAGAAGGAAAATTAATGAATACCGGTTTTCTCTCCGGTGCTGTGATTATTTTGATGACAGTAACGGTTCATACGCTTTATAAGTTTTATAGAAGAAAAAGAGTGTAAGTGAATAAATTTTTCCTGCCGAACAACGACCGTTTAGTTAATGCCTTCAAAACATAATTCTATTTAACGGTTAGTAAAACTAAAATTCTAAAAACAAAAACAGGCAGAAATTTTTATTCCTGCCTGAGTCTGTTAAAAGTAAAGTAGAATTAAGAGATCATTCAACAATGAGTTTTTGCGTAGACTCTTTCTTTCCGTCACTCACTTTCACTAAATAAATTCCTTTGCTGAGAGTATTCTTTATGGTTTGCCTGTCGCTCACCAACAAACAGGTGTAAACATTTTCTCCCAACTCATTGAAGATCTCAAGCGTTGAATGTTGCTGGAGTGATAGTGACTCCACAACAAAATAATCCTTCACCGGATTCGGATAAATCACAAAAGCATTTTCTACTTCTTTGTCAGGAATGCCAACGCCAAAATCAAATACCAGATCATCCACAGAAATTGTATCGTTTGGAATCTGCGGAGAAGACGTAAACCAATTAAGCCCGTTTGAGATAATAATTGATACTGTGTCGGGGTTCGAGCCATTGATGTAGTTGATTGGAATGCTGAATGGGGCAAAGCCACCGTTCGTCCCTTTGAAATAGCTGTTGCCGCCACCGATTGCCGCACCGGCTTGCTGGAAATACACACCGATAGAAGCACTGTCGCCGGGCTGCATGCCTGTTTTAATGAATCCGTTTAAAAATGTCGGTCGTTGTGCGTATGGAAATTCAGTCGAAGTGATGCCGCTGCAAAGAGCGTTCTGAAAAGGATCCCACTTTCGCATCACGCGGGCAGAGAATGAGCCCAGGTGCGGATCTCCGGGTTGTACCAGATCGATCTGATCCGGTTGACTGTTGTTAACAGTCCATCCGTTAGGACCGACAAACTGATCCGGAACAGTCGACCAGTGTTCAAAATCTCCGTTGGGAATTTGTGCGCTTGCATTCAGGCAAGCTAAAGTACTAACTGCTAAAAAAAAGGAAACTAAATGGTTTTTGTTTGTTTTC
>JAYTXY010000218.1:0-8496 GCA_043742705.1 Bacteroidota bacterium | reverse complement strand
TTATCTGGAAGACCAACAAGAAAAAAATTAATGCCCTTGCTTAAATTTACCTCTACTGTAATTGTAGTTGCATTGATGCCATACACGGCACTACCGAACGTCTTAACTAACATGAGAGAAAAAATTAAAAAATGAAAACTAAAAAAGAAAAATATCAAACTTGGTAACGAAAGTACAAATTATTAGTTCATTGGTTTATTCGTTCATTAGTTCAATGGTAAAAAAAACAAACTACTAATGAACAAGTGAACTAGTGAACCATTAAACCACTTCACGTTCAATATAGTCAATCAACGAATGAATCACCTTGATATGTATCTCCTGTGCGCGGTCAGCATATTTGGATTGCGGTGCGCGAATCTCGACATCACACAGGGAACCCATTGCTCCGCCATCTTTGCCGGTAAGGCCAATCACCTTCATTCCTTTTTTCTTTGCGGCATCAATGGCTTTCAATATATTTTTTGAATTGCCACTTGTACTAATCCCAAACAGCACATCTCCTTTGTTTCCTACAGCTTCTACAAACCGTGAAAAGATAAAATCATATCCGTAATCATTTCCCACGCATGACATGTGAGAAGGATCAGAAATAGAAATGGCTGCAAGAGCTTTTCTGTCTCCACGGTATCGACCTGATAGTTCTTCAGCAAAATGCATGGCATCACACATGCTTCCTCCGTTACCGCATGAAATCACTTTGCCTCCGCTTTTAAGAGCAGCTACCAGTAAATTTCCCGCTTGTTCGATGGAGATAAAATTCTTTTCATCTGCTAAAAAATTTTCAAGAGCCTGTTTCGCTTCCGTAAAATGTTGTTTGATTTGTTCCGCTTTGTTCATCGATCAAAATTAATTTTTGTTTTCGGATAAAAAAATTCTAGTCAACGGTCCAAAAGTAGTGTCTAAAAACAAAAACAGTCCCGCTTTTAGGGGGACTGTCTCCGTTTAACTCGTATCAACACCTCGTTATTGTTTAACCAAAAACCAAAACCATGAAGAAGCGTTGATCAAATGTATCCTCAGGAGCCACCAAAAACCAAGATAATTAAGCTAAGACAGCCATGAAATAGGTGAACCTCAGAAAATATCCTGTGAGTAACCGTGTTTAAATCTCCTTCCGGATGAAAATTTTGATCATTTAATTCCATGTATTTTCACAATTCATAAGAAACAGGAATGGAGATCAGGAAAAATTTTTCTTTGAAAGAATTCAATACTTTTCATTTGGACGTTGCTTCAGACTTTTTTACGGAAGTAAATTCAACGGAAGAAATATCACATCTTATTTCTTCCGTTGAATTTACTTCGCTGTCAAAATTTATTCTAGGCGGAGGAAGCAACATTTTGTTCACCAAAAATTTCGATGGAATTGTAATCAAAAATAATCTCAAAGGAATTGAAAAGATAAAAGAAGATGCTGATTTTGTCTGGATCAAATCAGGTTCAGGAGAAATCTGGAACGACCTTGTAATATATTGCGTCCAGCATAATTATGGCGGAGTGGAAAATCTTTCATTAATTCCGGGAACAGTTGGAGCCGCTCCTATTCAGAACATAGGGGCTTATGGAGTGGAACTGAAAGAAACTTTTGAAGAACTGGAAGTTGTTCATTTGATCGCGGGTGAAATAAAAAAATTCAGCCGCAACGATTGTAAGTTTGGCTATCGTGACAGCATCTTTAAGACGGAGGTTAAGAATCAGTTCATGATTGCAAGTGTTACTCTGAAACTCTCCAAACATCCGGTGTTCAATACATCCTACGGGGCCATTGAAACGGAACTGAAAGCAATGGGAGTTACCGAAAAAAGTATCAAAGCAATCAGTGATGCAGTTTGTAATATCAGGCGCAGTAAGCTTCCTGATCCTGCAAAGGTTGGAAATGCAGGTAGCTTTTTTAAGAATCCTGAAGTGAGTAATGAAAAATGTGAAACATTGAAAAAAGATTTTCCTGACATCGTTGCGCACAAAACTTCCAATGATAAAATGAAACTGGCTGCGGGCTGGCTGATCGAACAATGCGGATGGAAAGGAAAACAAGTTGGCAATGTCGGCATGCACAAACAACAGGCGCTGGTACTCGTCAACTACGGTAATGCGACAGGAAAAGAATTAATTGATCACGCCCTGAATGTGCAGCAAAGCGTGAGAGAAAAATTCGGAGTGGAAATAGAGATGGAAGTGAATATTCTCTGAAAAATCAGTTCCGCTTTTCAGCAATCTTCACAAGAATATTCTGCTATTATTTATTGTGTCGGACCGTTGTCAGCAGCTAATTCAATAGCACTTTGAATGCTGGCTGGAACATTTGATAAAAAGTCATAGCCGGTAATGGCTTCCAATGCATCCACGGAAACACGGTAAGCTCCCCATGATTGAGAATTTACTGTCTGCGTATTCGGCATGTCAACAGCAATCACACGTGTTGATGAACTCACACGATTTACATCGTCTGTACCGACAGGAAGAACAACAACCACTTTCCAGCAATGAGCGGGTACATTCACATGACCACTGCCAACGCTATTGGTAGTGCCTCCGTAATAACCTGAACCTCCAGTACCATAGCCCCCGCAAATGATGTAAAGTTCGTTGCCTGCATTCATCAACGTGCGGCAGTAGCTTTCTAGATTCTCCCAGGTAATTTGATTTAAGTTGGGAGACTGTGGTATCATGTTCGTCATTAAAAATGTAACTGAATTATCAGTGCTGCTGTAATTTCGGTCTGCAGAAGGACATTGATGACCACGGTCGAAACCGGAACCGGAGTATTCCGTTGATCCTACTTTGTAAAAGTTTGAAGGAAGTGTATTGTCTGAAGCAAAACAATCGCACCGGGACGCAGAACCTGTCCATGCAGTGCTCAAATGCCAGCTTACCCAATTCGCTTCACCTTTTGAGTTGTTGTAAGAAAGTGCATACTGGGTTTTTACCATCAGGTAATTATTCAAAACCAATGCATCATTTATTGCACCGCTTGGATTCCCCATTGCCATGTTATCATCGCGAGTAGGAGTCGAATTATCACTGATAGAAAAATCATCAATATTTAATTTGCCCCCGCTTAGTTTATTTATTCTGAAACGTACCGTTCCCGCATAACTTAAATTAAAGGTCGCTGTGCGAAGAGATTTAGAAGACGTAGTTACGGTGCTTCCTGTTTTCGTCCATGTGCTGCCTCCATCTGTCGAAGCATCCAGTTCCCAGGTACTTGTTGCATCGCTGCCGTATTTAGCATGTGAAACAGTCACCTTCAGGACACCGTTTGTAACATCAAAGTTCATTGAAAGCAATCCTGTATTTTCAATGCGCGCTGACTTGCTTCCACTTTTACGATCACTTGAAGATGTTCCTATTACTACATCGTTGAAATTCCATGAACCGCTTCCAAGCAGAACATCGGCTGTGGAATAGGTGGTTTTGGTTCCCGCTTCAAATCCTTCGGGGAATCCCGTGTACACACGTTGATCACTGTTCGATTGACTCTCTTCATTCACACCCGATGTTGATATTGAACTTTCTTTTTCGCAGGATGCGAGTTGGATGCCAATTAGTAGGATGACGACAAGGCGCAGAATTTTTTTCATTTGCTCCGTTTTAGATTTGTAAATGGTAAAATGAAATCGCAGAGATCCAAAGATAATAAAAGTCTCGAATACTGCAATGGCAAAGCAAATTACTCATCACAAGAGGATGCAATAAAATACAACGAAGACTGTAATGGGTAAATTTACGGACGTAATTTCCAAGTCGAAAAAAAATTACTCCACTCAAAAACGATTATCAAGACAACTTCTTCAATTCTTCAGCCGTCTTTTCATAGATAACTTTCACTGAAGCAATCATCTTATCGCAATCACTTCCGTCATTGGAACGTCCGCGGATTTCAATTTCACGGCATACTTCCGCCAGCTTCTTTGCACCCATGTTCAACGCTGATCCTTTCAGCTTGTGAGCGGCTTCTCCCATCAATTCATACTGGTGTGACGTACAATACTTATCCATATCACTAATTATCTCAGGAGCTTGCCCAAGAAACATCGTGATTACATCCTTCAGAAATTCAGGATCCGCAGGAGCCATTGCTTTCAAACGAAGAATCAACGCCTGGTCGATTACATCGTTTCCGTTTTCTTTCACTTCGTATTTTTTCTGCATAGCTTTTTCAAAATCCTGTCCAAACCATTTTACGATCTTGTCTACGATCTCTTCAATCATAAAAGGTTTACTAATGTAGTCATTCATTCCAGCTTCAATACATTTTTCTTTGTCGCCCTCGAGTGCAAAAGCTGTCATTGCAATGATGACAGGACGTTTCGAAAGTATCATTTTATGGACAATGAATCTTGTGGCATCCAAACCGTCCATTTCCGGCATCTGAACGTCCATGAAAATAATATCGTAAGACTCATTTCGAACACGTTCAATCACTTCCAATCCGTTCTGAACGATGTCTGGTTTATAGCCAAGTCCTTCAAAAATATTTTGAGCAAGTTTCTGGTTGATCTTATTGTCTTCAGCAATTAAAATTTTGATCGGAATCTGTTCTCCCAATTTTTTATCCATCCTCGAAAGCTCAGCGCTATGCTGATTTCGCTGATGTTCTTCAATGGAGAAGACACCAATCAGGATGTCAAGAATTTTTGAGCGGTCAACATTTTTAGGAATCACTGCTGAAATAACTGTATCCGTATAATTGAACTGAATGCTTTCTGAACGATCAGCATTGAACAATACGATTGGCAACTCCTCCTTCTCTTTCATCTCGCGTATCGCTGCAGCAACTTCCGAAGGCTTCGCGCTGATCATCTGCGCATCAATAGCAACGAGGTCAAAACGTTCATTGTTCCTGATCCACTCAATCGCCATGTTGGAATCATCCGTTGCCTGTGGCAACATACTCCAACGATGGAAATAACTTGAGAAGATATCTGATTCTGTTTTGTCGTCACTGATGAGCAGCACACGCGCATTCACGAGATGATTTGTTCCGTTGCGTATATTCTTCGGAACATCTGCAGACGATGCTTTCGCTGTGCGAAGTGTAAAGTAGAACGTAGATCCTTTTCCGGGATTACTCTCCACCCAGATTTTTCCACCCATCAACGAAACGAGGTTTTTACAGATAGCAAGTCCGAGACCTGTTCCACCGTAGGTTTTCGCTGTGGATGCATCAGCCTGTGAAAACGATTCAAACAACCTGTCAATTTTATCTGCAGGAATTCCGATTCCCGTATCTCTAACTCCAACTAAGATCTGAAGATTCTCATCCTGGTTCGGAAGTGTTGAAACACTGATGGATATTTTTCCTTTCGCTGTGAACTTAATCGCATTCGAAACAAGGTTCAGCAAGATTTGTCGTAACCGTGTGATGTCACCATATATATAAGTAGGAACATCAGCGCTGATGGAATATTGCAATGAAAGACTTTTCTCAATAGCCTTGGACGAAAGAAGGTCGAATGTTTCTTCTACGCTTCGCTTCAATGCAAACGGCTTGTACTCTAACTCCATCTTTGACGATTCAATTTTTGAATAATCCAAAATGTCGTTGATAACAGAAAGCAGGGCTTCACCACTCAATAAAATAGAGTCCACATATTCCTGTTGTTTCGGAGTAAGTGGAGTTCCACCCAATAATCTTCCCATTCCGATCACTCCATTAAGCGGTGTTCTGATTTCATGACTCATTGTTGCAAGAAAACTTGACTTCGCCTGCGTGGAAGCTTCTGCCTGTTCTTTTGCTTTCACCAATTCCTGCTCAGCTTTTTTCCGCTCTGCAATGTTGCGACCAAAGAATGAAACCTGTATCGTGTTTCCTGATTCATCGTTCACCGGTGAAACAACAATCTCAACATCCGTTTCAAAAGAATCTTTGAGAGACAAGTGTTCTTCCGCCATGAAGTGTTCACCTTTCATTCCGCGGCTGAACATCTCAAGATAAAGTTCTGTGAAAGTTTCAGGAAGAATATCTTTCAGGTTATAACCAACTTCAACAACGATTCCTGTCAACGCGAAAATCATGTCATTGAAATTTGAATTGACGACCGTAATCGTATGATGACGATCAACGGAAACAATGGAATAATCAGCGTGATCAATAAGTGTTGTTACCTTATTCCAATTGTTTGTCAACGATTGTTGCAACCGTTTCTGACGTGTAATATTTTCCACCATCGTAATCACGAATTCCGGGAAACCTTCACCGTTGCGTGTCATGGAAGAAGATGCATTCACCCAGATCAACGTTCGGTTTTTCCGGATGAAGCGAACCTCGCGTTTTGAAAAAGGAGTTTCTCCGCGGAATAACAATGAAATATTTTTCTGATAAGAGATTTTATCTTCTGCGGGAATGATATCAAGTATAGAGATTGCCTTTAACTCTTGTTCAGTATATCCAAGAAGAGAACAGAAAGCATCATTCATAGTATTGAACTTGTAATTGATACCAATAGATGCAATCGGAAAATGATCTTCATCAAAAACTTTTCGTTGCGATTCATCTTCCATCTGAACTGCCTCAACGGAAATTTTTCGCTCTGCCACACGAAGTGATGAGATGTTTGCAATTCGAACACGAATCATTTTCTCTCCGTTACGCTCCACTTTTTGAACGGTCATTAATCCCTGGAAAGTATTTCCTCTCTTCGTCACAAACAACGATTCAACCATGGAAGTTCCGGTTGAATCCAAATCATTTTTAATTTTAACTCTTTCTTCTGCCGACCATTTTGTTTCGAGCAGAGAAGCAATATCAATTCCAATTAAGTTATTTTTTTCAGATGCTTCAAACAGCCGGGCAGCGCGCTTGTTACATTCTACTGTAATTCCATTCACCGGGCTGATAAAAAAAACGGCATCATCGTTTTCAGGAATTGCATCATCAACAATCCTCTCGGAATTTTTTCTCCTTATTTTTCTTGTGATTTCTGAAAAATAAAGAATGATGAGCAGAATTAAAACAACGGCTCCGCAAACACTGACGACCATTTCAGCCGGGGAAATAAACGCCACCCTGTTTTGAGCAGGCGCTGAAAAAGAATAGGCAGTTGCTGTTCCTGCAATTACGAGCAGCAACAACAGCAAAGCACGGTAGGAAAATTTCTTCACGAAAAATCTTCCCGAATTCTTTCCGGTATGTGAGTTAGTAAAAATCAAAACAGACGTTGCCTTTTTTCGGCTATTCTTTATATGGGAAGTCTGTCAATGAAGTTGTCTCAGGCAGCTTCTATTACAGAGCAAAAACGAGTGGTTTATTACACCAAAAAAAACGGCAACAAGCATGGAATAAAAAAATCAACGCTTTCTGAAAACCGGAAACAAAAATCGTCTCATGTATGCAAACCATAGAGTTGGCAATACTTTCAGAGGTTCTTACTAAAAAATGATCGGCTGATTAGTGCAATGAAAATCCCTGTGGGTTTAGTAAAAACGATTTTCCTCTGAATGAATCAAAAAAATCACAGTAAAACCTTACAGTTTTTCCAGCTCTTCTTTCACAAAGCTGATGAGCTCGTGAATGTATTTTTCAGAAAAATCGAACCGGATTCCGGCTGTTGCATAGGTATCGGAAATCGACTTTGTATAACCGGATTTCAACGCATCTATATAAT
This sequence comes from Bacteroidota bacterium, assembly GCA_043742705.1. Lineage (GTDB taxonomy): Bacteria > Bacteroidota > Bacteroidia > AKYH767-A > 2013-40CM-41-45 > JAPLDA01. Next base: position 886 of record JAYTXY010000218.1, on the reverse strand, counting down.
CCTTAACAGCTTTTTCCGGATTGAGTTTGTAGTTTCTCCATACTGCAATGGCTCCGAGTTGCGCCATTCCATATTCGATGTAGTAAAACGGAACTTCAAACAAATGCAATTGCTTTTGCCAGATTGCTTCGAGTGCATTTTCTTCGCCTGTCCAATCCACTATTTTGCTACTGAAAGATTGATACACTGAAATCCATTCCTTCGTTCTTTCTTCTGCCGTATGCTGCGGACGCTCGTACAACCAATGCTGGAATTTATCAATCGCTGCAATCCACGGTAACGTTTCAATCACACCTTCCAGTTGTTCGCGTTTCGCTCTTCGCAATTCATCTTCATCGGTGAAAAAATAATTCCAATGCTCCATTGAGATCAACTCCATGCTCATCGAAGCAAGTTCAGCTATTTCAGAAGGAAGTTCTTTAAAGCCGACAAAGTCCAAATCGCGTGTCAACATCGAATGAATGGCATGTCCGCCTTCATGAACAATCGTAACGACATCTCTTAACGATCCGCTTGCATTCATAAAAATAAACGGAACACCGATTTCATACAACGGATAATTGTAACCACCGGGAGCTTTGCCAATGCGCGAATCAAGGTCAACATATTTCATCTGCTTCAGTGTTTCCATCACTTCTCCGAAATACGGATGAATGTGATAGAAGCATTGAATGGTTTTATCCATCAGCTCTTCACCTTTTGAAAAAGGCTTCAGATCAGGCTTTCCGGAAGTGTCAACGTCCAGATCCCACGGTTTCAATGCAACAAGCTTCAATTCTTCTTTGCGTTGCGCTGTCAATCCATCCATCACGGGAACAACGGTACGCTCTACGGAATCATGAAATGAAAAACAATCTTCCGGAGTGTAATCGAAACGATCGAGTTC
>JAYTXY010000217.1:0-5102 GCA_043742705.1 Bacteroidota bacterium | reverse complement strand
AATTCATCTCAACTGGCCGCGCATGTACACTTACAAAGGAGAAGGAGCAAATACGGAAGACAAGCAAAAAGAAAATATTAACAAAGCACTCACTGCGATTGACCAGCTTTTCAAAGAAGCAAAAGCGTATTCTCTTTCAACTCCGTCAGAAAAAAATGTTCGCTTCGAATCCATGAAAGGACTCTTTGACGGAACAAAAAAACTTTATGTGCATTGCGGCTATGTAAAAGAAATTACTGCTGCTGTAACCTTTTGTAAAAAGTACGGAGCACAAATGGTTTTAGTGGGCGGAAGTGATTCATGGATGGTTGGTGATTTGTTGAAAGAAAATAATGTTCCGGTCATCCTGGGACGCGTTCATTCGCTTCCTCCGCGTGAAGATGACGATGTTGATCTTCCTTACAAGTTACCGTACCTGTTAAAACAAGCAAGAGTTCTTTATGCTGTGAGTATTGATGGCTCATGGAATATCCGCAACCTCGGATTTATGTGTGGAACTACTGCTGCTTACGGACTTACAAAAGAAGAAGCATTGATGAGCATTACATCATCTCCCGCAAAAATTCTTGGGATTGAAAAAACAACAGGAACACTTGAAGCCGGGAAAGACGCAACACTTTTTATCTCGACAGGAGATGCGCTCGACATGCGTACACAGAATGTTGAATCTGCCTTCATTCACGGAAAAGAAATCAATCTTGACAATGTACAAAAGCAACTGAACGCAAAGTACAGGGAGAAGTACGGGTTGAAATAAATTTGTTGTTGAGTTGTTAGTTGTTGAGTTTTTTACTACAAGGAGCCTGCTGATTCCGTGAATCGCCCATCTTCTTTCAGATGCTACGTTATTAACGTACTGTAATTTTTCCATGAAGTTCATTCAAACTATAAAATAAAAATCCAACGCAATGAAAAAAACTACACGTACACTATTCCTGATGGCGCTGCTGTTTGTTCTATTTTCCTGTACTACCAAACAAAAAGAACAGGAGGCTGCGAATGGAAACCAATCCTTCGATTACATGGCTGATCGTTTCGCAGATATCCTGGTACTTCGTTACGAAGTAAAAGGATTTGATCAGCTTTCGCTTCAGCAAAAACAACTGGCTTATTATTTCTACCAGGCGGGACTTTGCGGACGGGATATTTTTTATGATCAGAAATACAAGCACAACCTGCGAATCCGGAAAACACTGGAGTGTATTCTTGAAACATACAAAGGTGAAAAGAGTGGTAACGACTACGACAAGTTCGTGACATACTGCAAACGTTTCTTTTTTGCAAACGGAAATCATCACCACTATTCAGCAGACAAGATGATTCCGGAATGTTCGTTCGATTATTTTTCACAACTCGTGAAAAACAGCGACCAGAGCAAGCTTCCGCTGGATGGAAAATCAGCAGATGATTTCCTGAAGATGATTCAACCCATTGTATTCGATCCGGACCTCGACAAAAAGGAAGTCGATTTGAGTCCGGGAGTTGATCATGTAAAAGCATCCTGCAATAATTTTTACGAAGGAGTTTCGGAAAAAGAAGTAGACGATTTTTACAGTGCGATGAAAAAAAATCATCCTGACGATAAATCGCAAATGGGTTTTAATTCAAAACTTGTAAAGGAAAATGGAAAAATTGTTGAGAAAAGATGGATGATTGGTGGCATGTATTCTTCAGCGATTGAAAAGATTGTGTATTGGCTGGAGAAAGCAGCCGGAGTTGCAGAAAATGATCGACAAAAACAGACCATTGAAAAACTGATCACGTTTTACAAAAGCGGTGATCCGAAGGATTATGATGATTGTTGCATTGCGTGGGTCGGTGATACCGTTTCAATAATTGATGATGTAAACGGGTTCATTGAAGTGTACGCTGATGCATTACAAAAACGCGGAGGATTCGAAAGCATTGTTTCCATGAAAGACATGGAAGCAACAAAACGAATTGCAGCGATTGGTAAAGAGGCACAGTGGTTTGAAGATCATTCTACTATTATGGATCAGCATAAAAAGAAAAATGTAAAAGGAATTTCTGCAAAAGTGATTACGATCATTGGTGAAGTCGGTGATGCTGCGCCTGCAACACCAATCGGTATCAACCTTCCGAATAACGAATGGATTCGTGAGAGTCCACAGCACGGATCTAAGTCCGTTTCTCTCGTGAACATTGTGGCAGCTTACAACTATGCGAGATCAAAAAGTCCGATCATTGATGAGTTCGGTGCAAGTAAAGAAGTTGCGGAACGTGTGAGAAAATACGGAGCGCTTGCGGCTGATCTTCATACTGACATGCATGAGGTAATCGGGCATGCTTCCGGAAAAATTAATGACGGTGTCGGAACCACTGACCAGACCCTGAAAACGTATGCAGGAATTTTAGAAGAAGCGCGTGCTGACCTCGTTGCGTTGTACTATGTGATGGATCAGAAATTAGTTGACATTGGTGTAATGCCTTCACTTGAAGTTGGAAAAGCAGGATATGACAATTATGTAATGAATGGATTGATGACTCAACTCAACAGAATAAAATTGGGCGATAACCTTGAAGAGTCACACATGCGAAACCGCCAGATGAATTCAGCGTGGGTATTGGAGTATGGAATGAAAGACAGATGCATCGAAAAAGTTGTGCGTGATGGAAAAACCTATATCATGATTAACGATTACCTGAAAGTACGCGAGTTATTCGGACAACTTCTCCGTGAAATTCAGCGGATAAAATCAGAAGGAGATTATGATGCAGGAAAAAATCTTGTTGAAAATTACGGAGTGAAGATTGATCCTGAGCTTCACAAAGAAGTGTTGCAGCGGTATGAAAAATTAAACGTAGCTCCATACATGGGATTCATACAACCGAAATTAATTCCTGTTATGGATGGAGAAAAAATCACAGATATAAAAATCGAATATCCGAAAGATTTTATTCAGCAACATCTTGAGTATGGAAAAGAATACGGATTCCTGCCGGTGAATAATTAAACTTTCTTATTCTGATCGCTGAAATGAAAAATCAATTTCTACAAAACGAAAAGCCTTCCGGTTATGGAAGGCTTTTCGTTTTTAATTTGAATGAATTATTCTACAATGATTCTCATTGTCTGAATCTCTGCTCCTTCTCTGTCGATGCTGATCAGGTACATTCCTTTCGCAACACTGCTCAGATCGAGTTCCTGTAAGTTATCACCTTCCATTGCCGTACTTGTCTGCTCGATCAGTACATGACCAATCAGGTCAATTACTTTCAGCGTGTATTTCTCTTTGGAAAGAGCAGTGAACGATACGTTCAACTTACCGGTAGTCGGATTCGGATAGGCATCCATTCGAAGAGCAGGTACCGTTACCGATATACCTTCAGAGATACGACAACTTGAAACTGAAACAACTTTGGATACCGTTGCAGCCGCTACTCCGCAAGCATTTGATACCTGCAGTGTGATGGTCACATTTCCAACGGTCGCTCCTGAGAAGTTAATTGTTGCACTTGCAGTACCCTGACCACCCGATACAGTAGCTCCGCCTGTTACTGTCCAGAAATAACCACCTACACCAGCACCTTGTACAGGAGAAACAGTATACAGCTGTGTTGGAACTGTGTTCTTGCAATCGGTAGAAGATCCGCTGATTGCTCCCGGTATTGCAGGGCGAGCTGTAATGTTTATACAACGCGCTACACCGGCACCACAGGCATTGTTTGGCGTTACACAAAGATTTCCTGACCCAGTAAATGCCCCGGTAAAGCGCAACCACGCATAAGCTACCGATACATTTGTTCCCTGGCTGTCAACAACAGCTCCGGCCGGAGGTGTCCATGTATAAGACGTTGCTCCAGGTACGAGGTTGATATAGTATGACACTGCTGTCAGGCCGCACACTCCTGCATTCTGACCGAAGAGTGCTGCAGGTTGAGTCGGTGTAGAACGAACTGCTACTGTCCTTACAGGACCTACACCACAACCGCTCGCTGCAGCTACAGATACATTTCCGGAAACAAATCCGATCGGGAATGTAATCTGAACAGAGTTCGCTGTTGTAGTTAAAGGATTAGCCACAGGTAGCACGCCATCGCTGATCGTTGCTCCGGCCGGGCCAGTCCATATATTACTTGTCGCACCCGCATATGCCTGGATTGTATAAGTTGCTGTAGATCTACTACACAAGCCTACGCTAGGGAAGGCAAGCATCTGAGGTTGACCTGTAATCTTACCATATAAGTATGCAGTAAGTCCGCCACTGTTTCCAACACAGCTGGAAGCATATACGTTGAGAGTTCCGTTGACAAATGATGCGTCAGCACGTACTCTAACTATATTAGTTCCCTGACCGGATACAATACTCAATCCGCCTGATCCACCAACTGTCCAGTTGTAGGACGTTGCATTGGCAAGAAGAGGTACAGAATATGTGATTGTGTCAACACCGCATAAACTAACGAACGGTCCTGAGATTGGTCCAGGGAAACCCGGTTTAGAAGTAAGTGCAGGTACGTTCAATAAAGCCTGAGCTATGCTGTAACCACAACCATTTACCGCCCATACTTTAACAAAGCCACCGGCATAGTTAGCAGGGAAGTTAAGAGTGATGCTGTTTGTTGTTGAGAATCCAGTTACTCCCGGAGGAAGTGGGCTCCAGTCATAAGTAGTTCCCGGAGGACCTGCAGGCACCGTATACACTACACCTGTTTGTCCTTTACAAGCACCTGCCGGACCTGCTATTGGACCCGGCACTGCCGGAAGTGATCCTGCTGAGTAAACAGTAGCATTTACGTTGCTTGAGCAATTCAGTGAATCTGTAATGGTCACCATGTAAGTGATTCCTGCTAAGCTTCCGGCAAGACCTGTTGCTGTTTGAGTATTCTGACTAGGAACAGAGTTCCATGAATAAGTGTACGGTGCACCAACTGTAAAGGGTGTTCCACCGCTTGGAGCAACTGAAGCTGTTCCGTTACTTACTGAACATCTTGCCGGTGTAGTAGAAGGAGTACCGGTTACGTGAGTAGGCTGAGTCAATGTGATTGAACCAGAACCTAAGCAACCTGCATTATCTGTTACATTATAATTGTAAACAGTTCCTGCTCCAACTGATCCAGTTGCACTACATGTTATCAAG
>JAYTXY010000216.1:0-2424 GCA_043742705.1 Bacteroidota bacterium | reverse complement strand
GGGAACTCCGTTCGGCATCTGGAGAATTGAAAGGACAGAATCCCAACCGTCAATAGAGTTTGACGATTTGATTGGAACACCAATTACAGGAAGCGGAGTGAGTGATGCAACCATTCCCGGTAAATGCGCGGCTCCGCCTGCACCGGCAATAATCACTTTTAATCCGCGGTCAACAGCAGTCTTTCCGTATTCAAACATTTTGTCTGGCGTTCGGTGAGCAGACACAATTGAAATTTCAAAATCAATTTTCAGTTGCTCTAAAATTTTTGCAGCTTCATTCATGACGCCAAGGTCAGACTGGCTGCCCATGATGATGCCGACTAATGGTTTGGACATTTTTTCGTTGATTTTAGAATTGCGAATCTCGGATTTTAAATTTCGGATTAACCCGCAATCCGAAATAGTTCACTATGAAATAACTCTGAGTGTCTTTTTAACAAGCTTCGCTTTCTCCAACGCTTCTTCAACCGTACTTCCCACACATGTCACATGTCCCATCTTGCGAAATGGCTTGGTGATTTTCTTTCCGTAAAGATGCACATGAACTCCTTTCATTGCAAGTACATTTTCAAGTCCTTCGTAGATTGCTTCCCCGGTGAAATTTTTCTCCCCAAGAAGATTTACCATCACGGAAGGATGGATCATCCCCGTTGACCCAAGCGGAAGGTTTAGAATTGCTCGAAGATGTTGCTTGTATTGTGAAGTAGAATTTGCTTCAATTGTATGATGACCACTATTGTGAGGTCGTGGAGCGATTTCATTGACCAGTACTTCTCCGGCTTTTGTCACAAATAGTTCCACCGCAAGTACTCCAATCAATTGTAAATCTGTTGCTATTTTTTCTGCGATGGTTTTTGCAATTGCCGCAATTACATCTGAAATTTTTGCCGGTGAAAAAAGAAATTCAACGAGGTTTGCCTCAGGATTAAATTCCATTTCCACTGCGGGAAAAGTCTTCATCTCACCGTTTTCATTCCGTGCAACGATTACTGCTATCTCTTTTTCGAAGTCGACAAATTTTTCCAGTACACTTGGAGCATCAAAGCCTTTTTCAAAATCGTTCTCCGTTTTAATAACCTGTACACCTCGTCCGTCATATCCGCCTTTGCGGAGCTTTTGGACAAACGGTAAAAATGAAATATGATTCGCTAATTCTTTTTTGTTGTCAATCAAATGAAATTCTGAAGTAGGGATTTTATTCGTACGATAAAAAATTTTCTGCGCTCCTTTATCCTGAACCAGTTTAATAATGCGCGGCTGTGGAAATATTTTCAACCCTTCCGATTCCAGTTTTTCCAATGCTTCCACATTTACATGTTCGATTTCAATCGTGAGCAAGTCAATTGTTTTTCCGAAATCATACACCGTTTTGAAGTCATTGAAATTTCCTGCTACAAATTCATCGCAAATACTTTTGCAGGGAGCATCAGGGTCAGGATCAAGAACCTTGCTTGAGATGTTGAAGTCAACGGCTTCTTCAAGCAACATTCTTCCAAGCTGTCCGCCTCCAAGGATTCCCAGTTTTAAAGTATTGTCAGAGAGTTTGTTCATTGCCGTTACAAAGAAAAGTATTAGTTCCCATTTGGCAGTATGCAGGTAGCGAAAAATTCGAAATAATCAAAACTAAATCTGTGTAATCAATTCCATACATTAGCGCCTTCTTTTTATATCGTATGAACCAGGTAACCATCCGCGACAAGACTTTTAAGGTTTCCATATCCTCCGAACAAATTCAACAACGAATTGCTGAACTGGCGGTAAAAATCAGCGCTGACCTGAATGGCAAGCAACCAATTTTTGTGTCGGTGTTAAGCGGTTCATTTCTTTTTTCCGCTGATCTGATGAAAGGTATTACGATAGATTGCGAGATTACGTTTGTGCGTGTTTCATCTTATGCAGGCGGACTTCAATCAACGGGACATATTAAAAGCCTGGTCGGATTGAGTGAAAATATTGAAGGAAGAAGTGTTGTTGTACTCGAAGACATTGTTGATTCAGGTGATACTGTAAAATATTTGCTGGAGGAATTGAAGAAAAATAATCCTGCGGAGATTCGTGTTGCAAGTTTGCTTTACAAACCGAAAGCGCTCAAACACGATATCAAAATTGATTATGTTGGCTTTGAAGTGCCGAACGATTTCTTGGTTGGATACGGATTGGATTACGATGGGCTGGGAAGGAATCTGAATGATATTTATAAGATAGTTTAATACGAAATACGAATAGATACTAATTTACGAATAGGTTTGGTGACTGAAGATTAAAAGTTAATTGAAATGCTCAACATTGTATTATTTGGTCCACCGGGAGCGGGAAAGGGAACGCAGTCAGACAAGCTTATTGCGAAGTGTCAGCTTGTGCATCTTTCAACAGGAGATATTTTGAGAAGTGAAATTGCAGGTCAAACCAAACTTGGTATGGAGG
>JAYTXY010000215.1:0-3601 GCA_043742705.1 Bacteroidota bacterium | reverse complement strand
ATCAACGGGAACGTTAATTCCTGTAATGTATGAAGCAGCAGGTGCAGCAAGGAATGCAATAGCAGATGCAATCTCGCTGGCATCAGCAAATCTCGCCATCGGAATTTCTGAAATCATTTCCTGTTTCAGTTCTTCGAGACCTTTTCCTGTACGACCACTCTTTGCTTCTAGCAGCGATTTCAGACGAATGGTATCCGTTGCTCCCGGTAAAACATTGTTTACAGTGATATTGAACTTTGCAACTTCTCCAGCCAATGTTTTCGACCAGTTGGCAACAGCAGCACGAATCGTGTTTGACACACCCAAACCTTTCAAAGGTTGTTTCACAGAGGTTGAAATGATGTTGACAATACGACCGTATTTTTCTTTTTTCATTCCTTCCAAAACGGCTTGTGCAAGAATGTGATTGCAGACAAGATGATTGTTGAATGTGGAAATAAAATCTTCTGTCTTTGCTTCGGTGATTGGTCCGCTTGGTGGTCCCCCGGTGTTATTTACAAGAATATGAACCGGGCCATTTTCAGAAACATATTTTGCAACGTGTAATTTTAGTTCTTCCGGCTTCGAAAAATCCGCGCAGATGTAATCGTGTTTTTGATTGAAGGGAGTGGGAAGTTCTTTGGAAACTCTTTTTAGTTCATCCTCATTTCGGGCAATCAAGGTTACGCGGGCTCCTAGAGTTGCCAGTTCTATCGCTGTCGCTTTCCCGATTCCCTGCGTACTTCCGCAAACAAGGGCGTGTTTATTTTCAAGAGAAAGATTCATAAAATTAAAGTGTAAATTTGGAAATGTGTAAATTTGAAAATGTTTACCAAACCTTAAGGCAAGCATTTTAAGTATCAGGTAACAAAGCTAAACTCTAAAACCCACAATATAAAATTTAAAGTATCATGCCAATACAACGCGCTTTCAGTTTCAAAAAATGGATTGATGACAATCGACACTTGCTTAAACCCCCCGTTGGAAACCAGCAAGTGTATAAAGGGAACGATGATTTCATCGTAATGGTAGTGGGTGGTCCAAATTCACGAAAGGATTACCATTACAACGAGGGGGAAGAGTTTTATTACCAGTTGGAGGGAAACATTGTTTTGAAAATTATTGAAGACGGAAAAGCGGTTGATATTCCAATCAACGAAGGAGATATTTTTATGCTTCCGCCACGAACACCACATTCTCCGCAACGGCCGGCTAATACGGTCGGATTGGTTATGGAACTTTACCGTAACCAGGGAGAACAAGATGCTTGCATGTGGTTCTGCGAAAAGTGTGGGAACAAATTGTACGAGGAATACTTTAACCTTACAGACATCGTAACACAGTTACCCAAAGTATTGAATGCTTTTTATTCTGATCTCAATCTACGCACATGCAAAAACTGCGGAACGGTAATGGAGCCACCACCGAAACTAAGTTGATGTTTATATCTGGATGATTCTATAATCTCTTTCGTATAACGGATAACAACCAACGTATAACTTTTCTTCATGCTGAAAATAGACATTCACACACACATACTTCCGGAAAAAATCCCCGACTTCAAATCGAAATTCGGGTACGGAGGATTTATCCACCTCGATCATCACAAACCATGTTGCGCAAAGATGATGGTTGATGATAAGTTTTTTCGTGAAGTACAGGACAATTCCTGGGACGCTGAAGTGAGAATGAAAGAGTGCGATCATCATCACACCGATGTACAGGTATTGTCAACGGTACCCGTGATGTTCAGCTATTGGGCGCAAGCAAAAGATTGCCTGGAAGTTTCTAAATTTTTAAATGACCACATCGCGGAAATTGTTCAACGTTATCCGAAGCGGTTTGTCGGACTCGGAACAATTCCATTGCAGGATCCGGATCTCGCAATCGCTGAGTTGGAGCGGTGCATGAAAATCGGCTTAGCCGGAGTTCAGATTGGTTCTCATGTGAATGAATGGAACCTGAACGCTCCCGAATTATTTCCGGTTTTCTCGGCAGCAGAAAAATTAAATGCAGCAATTTTTGTTCATCCTTGGGAAATGATGGGACAGGAAAAAATGCAGAAGTACTGGCTTCCATGGCTCGTTGGTATGCCCGCTGAAACATCGCTTGCTATTTGTTCCATGATTTTTGGTGGTGTATTTGAACGGTTGCCAAAACTTCGTGTAGCATTTGCTCACGGCGGAGGTTCTTTTCCATCTACCATCGGAAGAATTCAACATGGATTCGATTGCCGTCCTGATTTGGTTGCTGTTGACAATGCAATTCCTCCGAGAAATTACCTCGGAAAATTTTTTCTGGATTCTCTCGTTCATGACGCTGACATGCTGCGCTACCTTGTGAAATTGATCGGAGCGAATTGTGTGGCACTTGGAAGTGATTATCCGTTCCCGTTAGGGGAAGACATTCCCGGAAGCATGATTGAGAGAATGGACTTCGATGCGAAGACAAAAGAAAGGTTGTTGCATGGAACAGCACTTGAATGGCTCGGTTTAAAAAAGGAATCGTTTCTCAGGTAGACTAATCGCAAGACTATTATCTCCGTAAAAGAATTTGCCATGAAAAAAAATCTCCTGATATTTTTATTCGTGATGTTGTTTCGGTCGATAACGTCTGATGCGCAATCCGGTTTTGCAGTCGTAGAACTTTTCACGAGCGAAGGATGTAGTAGTTGTCCGCCAGCGGAGAAAGTCTTTAATGATATCATCAATGATGCTGAGAAGAATCACAAAAGTGTTTACTGTCTCGAATATCATGTTGATTACTGGAATCGTGGAGGCTGGAAAGATCTGTTCAGCAAGAACCAATTTACTTTGCGTCAAAACATGTATTCTGCTACGTTACAACAGCGCGAACTGTATACACCTCAGATGATTGTAAACGGAGAAACGGAATTCATCGGATCTCACAAAGATGAAGCAACTGTAGCAATTGAAAAATCATTGAAAGATCCTCCGAAACTTTCATTAACCATTGATGTAGACTCAACAACAATCGACTCCATTTACATTCATTATTCATCCTCCGAGACAAATAAAAATTTCTCATTGCATTTTGCGGTGGTTGAAAGCGGACTTGTTTCAAAAATCGGGAAAGGTGAAAATTCGGGAAAGACATTAACTCACAATCATGTCGTCAGAATTTTTTATTCCACGAGTCTGAACGAAAAAAGTGACGAAGTAAAAATTCCGTTGAACAAATTAAAATTGAATGCCAATTGCTCACTAATTGTTTTTGCTCAACACAAGCAGACAATGAAAGTGTTGGGTGTTGCTGAAAAAAAATTCCCCGGCTTTTGAAAGTGGAGAAAAAATAAACGAAAATTTTATCGGAAGAAAATTGACCAGGACGGTGAAGGTCCCCTCTGCATTTTACTGCAACCTTCACCGTGCAAGATCAACAATATTTTGAAAAACAAAGTTCAGATTTTCTTATTGGAGAAATCATGAGTTTTTCTACAATGTAAACACGCGGGAAATATTAAAGCCGAGTCGTATTCCCGCATTTCCCCATTTGTCTGTCGTATGGGCGAAAAATTGATTCTCAACCATTCCCATAGAGTTTGTGAAAAAGACCTGGAATACGTGACCACCGGTTTCTAATTCATAACCGATTCCCATAC
>JAYTXY010000214.1:0-1366 GCA_043742705.1 Bacteroidota bacterium | reverse complement strand
GTTGAAGCTTGATGAAAAAGTAAATGTTGTAATTCTTGATTTCGATGATGAGAAAAAAAGAATTGCTCTTGGTTTAAAACAATTGACTCCGCATCCTTGGTCACAGCTTGATGCTAACCTGAAAGTGGGAGATAAAGTAAAAGGCAGAGTGGTTGTGATTGCTGACTACGGTGCTTTCGTTGAGATTGCACAAGGTGTTGAAGGACTGATTCACGTTTCTGAAATGTCGTGGTCACAGCATTTGCGCAGTCCGCATGAATTCTTGAAAGTAAGCGATGAGATTGAAGCAGTAGTTCTGACTCTTGACCGCGAAGAGCGCAAGATGTCTCTTGGTATCAAACAACTGAAACCGGATCCTTGGACAAATGTTGCTGCTAAATATCCTGTTGGCTCAAAACATAAATCTACCGTGAAGAACTTCCAGAATTTTGGAGTGTTCGTTGAGTTGGAAGAAGGAATCGATGGATTGGTTCACATCTCTGATTTGTCATGGCAGAAAAAAATAAAACATCCGTCAGAGTTCTGCAAAATCGGTGATCCGATGGAAGTAGTGGTTCTGGAAGTGGATGCTGAAAACAGAAGACTTAGTCTTGGTCACAAGCAACTCGAAGATAATCCTTGGGAAGTTTTTGAAACCATCTTTACCAACGATTCAGTACATGAAGGAACTGTGTTAAAGATCACTGACAAAGGCGCGATCATCGCTTTGCCTTACGGCATCGAAGGTTTTGCACCAATGAAACATTTGGTAAAAGAAAACGGAGCTTCGCTGAAAGTAGAAGAGAAAGCATCGTTTAAGATTCTTGAATTCTCGAAAGAGAATAAGAGGATTTTGGTTTCTCACAGCAGAATTCATGAAGAGAAATCGAACCAGTCAAGATCTGCTGAGTATGCTCAGAAAGAAAAAGACCGTGAAGAAGGAGTAAAGACTGTGAAGAAAATAAAGGAAAGCCAGGAGAAAACTACACTTGGAGATCTTTCAGTTCTTTCGAACCTGAAGAATGAAATGGAAACGGCTGAGAAGAAAACGAAAAAGAAACAGGATGATGAAGCTGCTGTAAATGGTGCAGTGAATGATTCTGCGAACGGAACTGCGGAAGCGGAAATGAAAGCAAGTGATGACGAAAAGAAAGACGAATAATTAATTTCGTTTTCAACTAATAGTAAAACCTCTTACAGAAATGTAGGAGGTTTTTTGTTTTCAGTGGATGTTGAAAGAACCGAAAGTGAGAGAGTGTGAGAATGAGAAAGTGAGAGAAGATTAATTCAATATTCAATCATCAATAAAAAATATTCAATCCTTAAAGGTCTCGTGCAACGATAAATTCGACTTGCAAAGAATAAAGTCCGGCTTTGTAAGTTAAGC
>JAYTXY010000213.1:0-10985 GCA_043742705.1 Bacteroidota bacterium | reverse complement strand
CTAAAATTTTCAACCATTGCGCGAGGAGTTTCAATAGGTGATGAACTCGAATACGCTGATGAAGCAACACTTGGTCGGTCGATTGTGAATCGTACTCCGTATGAAAACAACCTTGTTAAGTAATTGGCTAATCTGCACATTAGCTAATTAGCTAATTAATTTATCTTCGCATTTGCACATCTACACATCTGCACATTGACTTAATGAAACTTTCAGTTATCATCGTTAATTACAACGTCAAGTATTTCCTCGAGCAATGCCTGCATTCGGTGATGAAATCCTGCGAGAAGGTTGACGCTGAAATTTTTGTAGTTGATAATAATTCAGTGGACGGTTCACTGGAAATGGTGGCGAAAAAATTTCCTGCGGTCAAAATAATTGCAAACAAAGACAATAGGGGTTTTTCAAAAGCGAACAACCAGGCGATACAACTTTCAAAAGGAGAATACATACTCTTATTGAATCCTGATACCATCGTGGAAGAAGATACATTCGAAAAGATTGTTCGCTTCATGGATGCTCATCCTGAAGCAGGCGGACTAGGTGTGAAGATGATTGACGGCAGCGGAAAATTTTTGCCGGAATCAAAACGCGGATTACCGACTCCGATGGTGGCGTTTTATAAAATGTTCGGTTTCTCAAAATTATTTCCGAAGTCAAAAACATTTGGAAAGTATCATCTCTCCTATCTTGACCAGGAAAAAATTCATGAAGTGGATGTGCTTGCCGGAGCGTTTATGCTTCTCAGGAAATCCGTCCTTGATAAAATAGGATTGCTGGACGAAACATTTTTCATGTACGGAGAAGACATTGATCTCTCCTATCGTATCACTCAATCTGGATTCAAAAATTTCTATTTCCCTGAAACACGAATTATTCATTACAAAGGTGAAAGCACGAAGAAGAGCAGCGTCAACTATGTGTTTGTGTTTTACAATGCCATGATCATCTTTGCGAAGAAGCATTTTTCCAAGCAAAATGCTTCACTCTTTTCTTTCATGATTCGTTTCGCAATTTATTTGCGAGCCGGATCTGCCATCGCTGTACGCTTTATTAAAAAAATGTTTCTGCCGGCACTGGATGTCGCACTGCTTTTTGCAGGCATGTACTTCCTGAAAGAATACTGGAGCGAGAACATGCTTGTGAATTACCCCGAAGAATTTATTTTGTTCGCAGTTCCATCTTATATTTTCATCTGGACTATCTCCATCTACTTCAGTGGTGGCTATGATCGGCCAATCAAACTTCCAAAAATCATCCGTGGTATTTTCAGCGGAACTGTTTTAATTCTCGTTGTCTATGCCTTGCTGCCTGAGACATACCGTTTTTCCCGCGCACTGATTTTACTTGGAGCTTTGTGGGCAAGTGTTTCCATGGTTGTCTCCCGTCTTATCATTAATCTTTTCAGGTGGAAAGATTTAATGCTTGAAAGTAACACGCGCAAACGTCTGCTGATTGCAGGTGATGAAGAAGAAGGAAGTCGCGTTCTATCATTGCTGAAACTGGCAGAGTCTACTCATAATTTCATCGGCTTTGTAAAACCTGATGCTGATAAAACCTCCAACAGTTCAGGAAAATTATTGCCTGAATTTGAAAAATATGTGCTTGGCTCCGGAGAAAAGTTCCGTGAAATAATGGATGTCTATTCAATTGATGAAGTGATTTTTTGCGCAAAAGATTTTCCGTCTAACATGATCATCAACCTAATGTCAATTCCTACTCCGAAAGAAGTGGAATATAAAATTGCTCCGCCTGAAAGTTTATTCATCATCGGAAGCAGTTCCATTGATAATCCAGGAGAATTATATGTCATCGACATCAACAGCATTTCAAAGAGCGTTAACAAACGTAATAAAAGATTGATGGATGTTCTTCTCAGCATTCTATTTTTAGTGACAAGTCCGGTTTTGTTTTGCCTCCAGAAAAATCCGGTTGGATACCTTAAGAATATTTTCACTGTGTTGATTGGAAAAACTTCCTGGGTCGGTTACTACAATAAAATTTCTTCTGCTGATTCAGGATTACCAAAAATCAGGAAGGGAATTCTCAATCCGATTGATCTGGTTGCAAATAAAAAACTGGACGATTCCACCATTCATCGCCTTAACTCCTTGTATGCAAAGGATTATCACGTAAATACTGACCTGAATATCATTCGCCACGGGTGGAGAAATTTGGGGCGATAAACTGATTTTCATTCCTGATAATTTCTAACTTTGTCCTACTAATTTTTCCAACAACGATTAACGAATTACAAAATGGTTCAGATGATTATGCCCAAGATGGGCGAAAGTGTTGCAGAAGCCACCATTTTAAAGTGGCTGAAAAAAGAAGGCGATAAAATTGAAGCCGATGAACCCGTTCTCGAAATCGCCACTGACAAAGTAGATTCAGAAGTTCCCGCTCCTTCCGCAGGAATTCTTTCAAAGAGAATGTTTGAAGAAGGCGCTGTGGTAAAAGTCGGGGAAGTGATTGCATTGATTGCTGCCGAAAACGAAGCTGCTGCAAGCACACCGGTTTCAGTGCCTGCTCCTAAGCAGGAAGCTGCACCTGGAACTAAATCAACCCAATCAACTCAGTCTACTCATTCATCAAACGGAAAATCTGAGAAAAGAGAAGCTGATGTCATAACCAGCGAACCTGTTTCAAAATCTTCTTCCGGAAAATTTTATTCTCCGCTTGTTCGCAACATCGCAAAACAAGAAGGTGTCAGCATGACTGAACTGGAATCCATCAGAGGTTCGGGAATGAATGAGCGTGTTACAAAAGAAGATATTCTCAAACATATTGAACAGCGCGGAAAAACTGCACCTGCACAACCATCGTATCAATCTGCTCCTGCTGTTCAAGCTACTTACCCTGCTTCATCCTCTCCTTCCGTATCAGTGAGCGGAAATGTTGAGATCATCGAAATGGACAGGATGAAAAAACTGATTGCCGATCACATGGTGATGTCGAAACATACGTCTCCTCACGTTACTTCTTTTGTTGAAGCAGATGTAACTAACCTCGTGAAGTGGAGAGATAAAGTAAAAGGGCCTTTTGAAAAACGTGAGAATGAGAAACTGACCTTCACTCCTATCTTCATTGAAGCGATTGTAAAAGCCATCAAGGATTTCCCGATGATTAATGTTTCCGTTGACGGAACAAAAATTATCGTGAAGAAAGACATCAATGTAGGAATGGCAACAGCACTGCCTTCCGGAAACCTGATTGTTCCTGTAATTAAAAAAGCAGATTACCTGAACCTGACCGGAATTACAAAGACGGTGAACGATCTTGCTTTGCGCGCACGCAACAACAAACTGAAACCCGAAGACATACAAGACGGAACATTTACACTCACCAATGTCGGAACATTCGGTAACCTGATGGGAACACCGATCATCAACCAGCCACAAGTTGCCATCATTGCAACAGGTGCAATCAAGAAAAAACCTGCAGTAATTGAAACTCCGGAAGGAGACAGCATCGGTATTCGTCAAATGATGTTCTTGTCACTGTCGTATGATCACCGTGTGGTGAACGGTGCGTTGGGAGGAAGTTTCCTGAGACGTGTTGCAGATTACCTCGAACAATTTGACGTGAACAGAATCATCTGAGAACCTCGTATATGGTTTTCAGATTTCAAATTTTTATCCCCGTGAAAATTCTTCAGTATTTTATTTCGTCATTGACAAAATTCCTGTTGATTGTTTTTTTATTGGATGCCACTTCCGCTACTGCACAGCGTGCAAAGACGCATACAATGACGACCGGTGAAGCGAAAGAAGTGAAGAAAGATGCAAACACACTCTTCGGATCAGCCAATTACAACGCGGCTCTAAAAGGATACCTGGAGTTAGTGAAAACGGATCCGAACAACGCAGAGTTCAATTATCGCATCGGATATTGCTATCTCGTGACCAATGTCGATAAGAAAAAAGCACTCAGCTATCTCGAAACGGCAAGCAGCAAAGACAAAACTCCGCGTAAAGAAATGTCTTACTTCTACGGAGTTGCATACATGTATTTAGACCGATGGGATGATGCAATCAAATCTTTTGACGACTATAAAACCAGCACGCATTCAAAACCCGTGAAAGATTTTCCTGCAGTGGAACGTCAAATTGAAATGTGCACCAATGCAAAGGAGCTGGCAGCGCATCCGCTCAATGTAACTTTTGAAAATTTAGGGAAAGCAATCAACTCACCGTTCCAGGATTACAATCCGTTTATGTCAGCAGATGGAAAATCATTGGTGTTCACTTCACGGAGAAAAGGAAACATGGGAGGTTTTATCGAAGAGCTTGGGATGTATTCAGCAGATGTTTTCTTCTCGACATGGAAAGACACTGCCTGGACAAAAGCGAAAAGTGTTGGCGCAGGAGTCAACAGTGAATGGGATGAAGAGTCCGTTGGACTTTCTGCTGACGGTAACCAGGTAATGCTTTACCTCGATAACCTGGAAGCCTTTGGTGATCTTGCTGCTGCAACGTTAAAAGGAAAAACGTGGCAAAAGTATGTGCTGCTTGGACTTCCGGTGAATACAAAAAATCCTGAGACTGCTGCTTGCATGACGTTGGATGGATCTACAATTTATTTTGCAAGTGAACGGAAAGATGCCATTGGCGGAAGTGATATCTATATGACGAAACGGAAAGAAGGTGGTGAGTGGGGACCTGTTGTAAATCTCGGTGCTACCATAAACACTAAAGAAGACGAAGACGCTCCGTTTATTTCCATGGATGGAAAAACACTTTACTTCAGTTCCAAAGGACATATGACGATGGGAGGCTTTGATGTGTTCAGATCTACGTTCAATGAATCCTCAGGAACATGGAGTAAGCCGGAGAACATTGGTTATCCTGTTAACACAACTGATGACGATCTTTTCTTTTCCATGACCGGTGATCAGCGTCACGCTTGTGTTTCAGCATTACGCGAAGGCGGATTTGGAGACAAAGACATTTACAAAATCACATACAACGATACAATCGATCATCCGTTCCTTACTTTGTTTTCAGGAAAGATTACTCCTTCAGCAGGCGGAAAAGTTGAACTGACTAAAGCAACACTTACTTCAAAATCAGGTGATCAAGGAGCTATGATCTACAAACCGACTTCCCCTGATAATGAATTTCTTTTTGCAGCAAAGCCCGGAACTTATTCTCTTTCCATCGAAGGATATAATTTTCAAACATACAAAGAAGACATTACGATTGAGAATGAATTTCCACCGAAACAAATTTTCAAAACAATTAGCGTAACCAGCGGCAAATAATATTTCTAAACTTTACTTCCATGACCAATTTAAAATTAAGCCGTCCCATCGTTTTCCTGGATCTTGAAACAACAGGTGTGAACATCGGTGCTGACAGGATCGTTGAAATTGCTCTGTTGAAAATTCAGCCGAATGGCAACCGTGAATCAAAAGCAATGCGGATCAATCCAACCATTCCGAT
Source organism: Bacteroidota bacterium (assembly GCA_043742705.1). Taxonomy (GTDB): domain Bacteria; phylum Bacteroidota; class Bacteroidia; order AKYH767-A; family 2013-40CM-41-45; genus JAPLDA01. The sequence continues at coordinate 5,541 of JAYTXY010000213.1, read as the reverse complement.
TCCACCTGAGACTACTGCGATTCACCACATCTCAGATGCTGATGTAAAAGATTGTCCGACTTTCAGTGATGTAGCGAAAGACATTCATGCATTTATCGGTGGATGTGATCTTGCCGGATACAACTCAAACAAGTTTGACATTCCACTTCTTATCGAAGAATTCACTCGTGTTGATATTCATCTTGATCTTAGTCAAAGAAAACTAGTCGATGTACAAAACATCTTTCACAAGATGGAACAACGAACCTTATCAGCAGCTTATAAATTTTATTGTGACAAGAGTCTTGAAAATGCTCACAGCGCTGAAGCTGATACGTTAGCAACCTATGAAGTTTTGCTTTCTCAATTGGAGAAATATGACACGCTTAAAAACGATGTTGACTTCCTTTCGCAGTTCAGCTCCATCACAAAAAATGTGGATCTGGCAGGAAGAATTGTCTTTAACGATAAAGGCGAAGAGACTTTTAATTTTGGAAAGTACAAAGGAAAACTTGTCACCGAAATTTTCAAGACAGATACTTCCTACTACGACTGGATGATGAAAGGTGATTTCGCTACGAATACTAAGAATGTGATTACACAGATTCGTTTGAAGAATTTTAATAAGGCCTGAATCTTGTTTGATATTTTTTCAGCTTTTGAAATCATGGTTGTCGGGATAGAATTTACTTTTCAACTTCAAACAATTAAACAACGAGGATAAATAAAATATCACCCCTTCGGGGTTTAATTTGATGATTTATGATTTCCATTAACATATCATCCCTTCGGGATTTCAACTCCGAAGGAGTGATAGATCGATAAAAATGTTCACGATACATAACTCAACCCCGAAGGGGTGATAGATCGATAAAAATGCTCACGATACATAACTCAACCCCGAAGGGGTGATAGATCTATAAAAATGTTCCCGACACCGAATTGAACCCCGAAGGGGTGATAGATCTATAAAAATGTTCCCGACACCGAATTGAACCCCGAAGGGGGTGACATAATGTTTGTCTTGTAACAGTATCTTTTAATTAAAAATCCAACGTTAAAAACCAGCCTCAAAAACATGAAAATAATTTGCATCGGTCGTAATTATGTTGAACATGCACAGGAACTTCAAAACGAAGTCCCAACTGAGCCTGTCTTTTTCATGAAGCCTGATACTGCGCTGCTTCCCAAGCAGCGACCTTTCTATCTTCCTGAATTTTCAAACGAAATCCATCACGAAATTGAATTGGTCTTAAAGATCAACAAAGAAGGAAAACACATTGCAGAAGAATTTGCTTTCCGTTATTATGACAGCATTACAGTCGGAATTGATTTCACTGCGCGCGACATTCAGCAGAAGCAAAAGGAAAAGGGACTTCCATGGGAACCTGCAAAAGCATTTGATCATTCTGCTCCGGTCGGAGAATTTATTCCGCTAACCGATTTACCTGATCAAAAAAAAATAAATTTCCATCTTGACATCAACGGAAAAACCGTTCAACAAGGAAGCAATGAGTTGATGATTTTTGCTTTTAATAAAATCATCGCCTACGTTTCTAAATTCATCACACTGAAAAAAGGTGATCTCATTTTCACCGGAACACCCAAAGGTGTCAGTCAGGTTCATGCAAATGATTTACTTGAAGGTTATCTTGAAGGAAAAAAATTATTGAGTGTGCAGGTGAAATAAATCAGGAGTGAATGTAGTGCTTCTGATTCTTCAATAAATTTTCCGACTTCCACTCTACTTTTCGTTCAAATGGAACTTGCCTTACTTTGCAATCTGAAATCATACAAACGGTGCATGATACAGGCAAGCAAGGATCTGTATGAATAAAAAATTCCACACGATTTTTGAAATGCAGGTTGATGATGTCTTCCAGTTGTTTTACTTCTTCATGTGTGGTTTTCAAATCATCATACCATGGTAAAGTAAGATGAGCGTCAATGTGAAGCGATGCTCCGTATTTCACAACGCGAAGGTTATGTATGTCAATCCATTGTTGTTTTCGTTCCTTGTTCAATACTGAAATAATTTCTTCAACAACAGCAAAATCAGTTTCATCCATTAAACCTGCAAGTGAATTGCGAACCAATTTGTAACCAACAATCAGGATATAAACGCCAAGAATAACGGTGAGTAAACTGTCAATCCAATACAGGTTTGTAAAATAAATTACTGCAAGACCAACCAAAAGTCCGGCTGATGAATACGTGTCTGCAAGTAAATGATGACCGTCAGCCTGCAGCGTAACAGAATGCACTGACTTTCCTTTCCTGATTAGAAATCTTCCGATAAAAAGATTAATAATTCCTGTCGTTACAGTTATGCTGATTCCAATCTCCAGTTGTTCGATCGAATGAGGATGAATGAATGCATACACCGCTTTCAGAATAACTGCACCACCTGCAATAAAGATAAGAGCGCCTTCAAAACCTACAGCAAGAAACTCCATCTTGCCATGTCCATAAGGATGATTTTCATCCTTCGGTCTTGCAGAATAAATTAATGAGAACAAACCAAACGCTGCAGCAACAACGTTGATGATCGATTCCAATGCATCTGTGAGAATTGCATTTGAATGAGTGACATACAAGGCGATAAATTTTGCAAGGGTCAGTAAAATGCCCATGACAAGTACCCATCGCATTGTGCGGATTTTGTAGTCAGCTTCTTGTTTCAGGTTTGCAGGAGACATACTCGAAAAAAAATTAGATGAACTCTATTTGTGTTGCCCCGAAGCCATACTTGTCTGTAGGCGCTTCTCCATAACGAATGTTAGGATACTTTTTCAACTGCTCCCGTAATGAACTCTTTAACACTCCTTGTCCGACTCCATGAATGAAGGTGATCTTATGCAGCTTATTCAATACTGCCTGATCCATTTCAAATAGAAAATAATTAAGCTGGTACGAAATGATCTGCGCATTGCTCATGTCAGAAAAGTCTTTCACCAGTTCTTCAATATGAAGGTCCACCACTTTTTCTTTAGTCAACAGGACAAATTTCTGTGGCCTAAGTTTTCCTTTTGAATTTTTTGAAAAAACTTCAGAGCGCGCCTTGTCTTCTTCATCCTTCCGTTGATATTGCTCCAGTAATTTTTTTACGTTGATGTCGCGTTCCTGGTTGATGACATACAAAGGCATTAGCAAAACCTGGTCTTCCCTGCCCTTAACAGTTTCCCAATAATCCTGTTCCACAAAATCAGAAGACGTAAACGTTAGATGTTTCTCCGCTGCCGGCCTTGGAATAAAGTCCTGGTCATTGAAAAAAAGAATTTCAATGATGAAACCATCAAACATATGAAGTTCATCCTGGGAAAATGTCCCGATGAATTGCTCACTGCGGGATTTCAATATTCCGGCTGCAACACCGGAACGAATGTCTTCTTTCTTTTTCGACAGCGCGAAGACAATTGAATAGCTACAATTATTCACAAGCGTAAATTCAATTTCACTCGTCAATGGTGAGCGTTCATCTTTCAGAACAACAGCAGCATAAATTGTTTCATCATTTTTTAAAGAAGGGATTACCGGAGGTCTAAAGTCTTCGTCTCCCACGGCAACCTTTTTTGTGGATGGCTGATAGCGGGTTTCCGGTTTTGCAATTTCATCAGGAGCAGCAACCATTTTGTCTTCCATGGTAAACTCCACTTTTACTAACTGCGGCTCAGAAGCCGTTTGAGTAAAGCCTTCCACGGTAACAATCTCAACGCGATCGTTGCTGAGGATTTTTGAAACCATTCCCTCAATGGCTTCATTCAAAAAACGAACTTTATCACCTACACGAAGACGCATTTTATTTTTTTATAAACTGATGAATCAAAAGTAATCAAAAATAGAAGGTGTAAAATTTTGTTTTGTGATCGCTATTAAACTCAATCGCAGGAGCAGGAAGACGGATAAAATTAATTACCTTAAACAAACCTGACAAAAATTTTGATTTCGTTCGAATCCGTGACAGATCAAAGTCAAGAGAAAGATAATATTGGCGATAACGATCAAACTGCGGAATGGATTTCCCATCCACAGAAACAGGATTAGAAAACGCTCCTGTCATTCCTTCAGCGCCATAACCAAATGCAACACTGAGCCAGCGCGGAAATTTTGAACTATGTTTCATGAAAGAATACGGATTCACAGTCAGCCAATACGTCAATCCATTGTAATCTTTGAGAATATTCTCCGGTAAATTCGAACCCAGTTCATTCGGACGATATTTTGAATAATCGCTTTGATGAAAAGAATATTTCAACTGAAACCGTTGTTCGTTCCACACAAGCTGTTGACCAATCAGAATGGCAGAACCAATGGTATTGGCAGCGACATCCGTCACTGAAAATCCCCATTGAGAAGAAAACCCATCAAACACTTCAACGGTGGTTTGAAAAACAAAACCGATTCCGGCACCGTACCAGATTGCTTTTCGATTTTCCATTCCCGCCCATTGCATCGCTCTAAAACCAACTTTCCCCACTGTATAAGAATCCAGGATGTGACCTCCTTTATCCATTTGAAGCCACTCACCTTCATCGTTAAAAAAATGAAACGAAGACTGTGGATAATGCTGATACCATTGTGTGTACAGCCAATACATGCTTACAGGATATAATCCTGCTGCTGTGTATTTAATCAGGTTAATCCGCTGATGATTTAACGTAGGAGAAGGTTCGAGAAAGCTCAATGTATCAGTCTGTGCATCTACACATACAGATCGAAAAACAAGAAAAGAAAACAGAACTATTCCAAAACAAACTTTCAGACCGCCAAGGCGCAAAGACGCTAAGTAAATCAATAAAGCTATGTTCAGTTTCTTCTTCGCGCCTTTGCGCCTTTGCGGTGAAATAAACTTTCCGAAAACCGTTCTCAAACCGAGAATTAATTCAGCAAAGTTTCTTCAGCAGCTTTCAGAATCGCAAAAGCGCCTTCACGCGTGGATGATTCAGCATACGTGCGCAATACAGGTTCCGTTCCGGAAGCGCGGATCAGTAGCCACTCTTTGTTTTCATCGTCAAAGAAATATTTATATCCGTCCATGTCTTCTGTACGCTTGATCGCATACTTTCCGAAATTCTTGTAAGCGCCCTTCGCAGTATTGGTTACAATTTTATTTTTCACTTCTTCTTTCAAATGCATGTCGTAACGTTCGAAAGCAAAAGCACCGACAATGTCATACACTTCTTTAATTAAATCAGGCAAAGTTTTTCCGCTCTTCGCCATGAATTCCCAAATTACTAATCCCATCCAGATTCCGTCACGCTCCGGAATATGTCCTTTGATAGCAATTCCGCCACTCTCTTCTCCACCCAACAAAACATCTTCATTCAGCATAATCTCGCAGATGTATTTGAAACCGATTTTCACCGTCTCAAGTTCAAGTCCATAGTGCTTGCAGAGTTTTTCAACTTTCGGTGTCGTGCTGAAAGCAGTGCAAACTTTTCCGCGAACTCCTTTGTACTTGTAGAGATAATGAATCAGCAAAAGAATGATGTGGTGAGAGTCGACAAAATTTCCTTTGTTGTCATACAAGCCGATACGATCAGCATCACCATCGGTGACAAG
>JAYTXY010000212.1:0-23724 GCA_043742705.1 Bacteroidota bacterium | reverse complement strand
TTGATCAAAACACTTTCGTCAAGAAACTGAGTTCCTGAAACTGTGACGCCACCCACCGTGTATCCCTGCGGGTTCCTGTAATCTACAATTAAGCTGTCGCCACCAACCTGTACCTGCGCTTTTAAAGAAGCACAGAGAGTTAGCAATAAAAAGGTAAAGAATATTTTTTTTGTCATTTTTTTACTTCGAAAGTTGTTCACTCACCATTCCAAATCTCCGTTCCCTCTGTTGAAAGCTGACAATGGCCTCATACAAATCCTCGCGCCTGAAATCAGGCCATAGTTTGTCAGTAAAATACAATTCAGCATAGGCAATTTGCCAGAGCAAAAAATTACTGATGCGGTATTCCCCGCTTGTCCTAATCAGCAATTCCGGATCGGGAATATTCTTTGTACAAAGGTGTTCTGTAATTGTCTTTTCAGAAACAGAAGAGGGATCCAATTCCCCGACCTTTATTTTTTCAGCAATCTTTTTCACTGCATTCGTTAACTCCCATTTTGAACTGTAACTCAACGCAAGGATCAATGACATGCGGGTGTTTTTACTTGTATCGTCAATTGCTTCCTGCAATTCTCGGCGGCACTTTTTAGGCAATGATTCCAAATCACCGATGGCAAGCAGGCGAATGTTATTTTTGTTCAGCGTTCCTTTTTCTTTACTTATTGTTGCTACCAACAATTCCATCAGGGCATCCACTTCAAACTGCGGGCGGTTCCAGTTCTCTGTAGAGAATGCATACATGGTCAGGTATTTTATCCCGATTTCAGCAGCTCCTTCAACGGTATCACGCACAGCTTTTACTCCATTCTGATGTCCGAAAACACGCAACTTTCCTTTTTGCTTAGCCCAACGCCCGTTGCCGTCCATGATGACTGCAACGTGTAACGGCAGTTTATCAGGATTTATTTTCTCTTTCGAAATCATCCCTCATTTGTAAAAGTGGCGCAAGTTAACAAAATCGCAGAAGATGAGTTTTAAGAAGTGTTAAGAGAAAAAACAGCTTAATAACGTCTTCTCCGGAAAGGTGAACAGTTGTCTCCGGCAGGACCGTTCAAACGAACAAAAATTGTGACGCCTGCAAAAACGTACCAGTCATTATCCTTTGAATTCCCTCGTTGTTTTCCGGAGTATTTTGGAAACGTAACTGTTGAATCACTGTGAAACAGTGATCGATCAGACAAAGCCACAGCAACGGGTCCTTTGGCAGCTAACAATTTTAAAAGATCAGGATATACCGTGCTCACATCATCGAGGTAATCGGTATAGGTCCTCCTTGCTCCTACTTCAATGCCGACTCCGACATTTCCCATGCTAAATTTTATTCCTCCGCCAATCGGCAATGCAAATGTTATCAACGGGTAAGGTTCCGCTTGCCCTTCTGTTCCTATTTTTGAGAGTTCATAGATGTTTCCGTCTAATTCAGCTTTAGGATTAAAATGAAAAATAGAAATTCCTGTAAACAGATAAGGTGTGAAGGGATATTCCGAGTTATTCGTCTCATAAGGGAAAAAGTTGAACTCAAGAAGGGGGGAAACTTCTAAAATATCTGAAAAGAAAGAAAGGTTCCTATTCCGTTCAAAAGCATCTGATGATTTTGCATCGTCTCCTGAAATTTTTCCATAGTTGAATTCCAGTTTATAACTCCAATGCCTGTTCCAGTTGTGACGATAAAAACCACCTATTGCAAAATGATTAAAGTCGGTATTGAACAAATGCGGTGAAAGTTCACCTTTGTAATTGGATGCGCCCACCATGATACCGACTTCAGAATATTGGGCAGTCGAATTCATCGCCAGGCAAAACAAAGAAATGAAAACGAGAATGGATTTTTTTATTTTCAGAAACAGCATTTTAAATCCTGGTATAATCGTGCCTTTCATACGAAACAAAGAACAAGCACGATACAAAGAAACGAAGTGAAGTGAAAATTATTGATGGGAAATCAGAATCGAGGAAAATTGTTTCTTCCGGTCTTAATCTTATAGTTGATGCTGAAAACAGCAAACATGTAAGCGTCTTTCTCCTTCGAATTTCCACGCTGATCGCCCGCGTGAATGATATAACCCGGATCAGTATTAAGATTGGGATTTTTATGTCCCGGCAAAGCATCATTGTCTGAACGATCAGCAAGAATAACTGCCATCGGATCAGCACTTGGAGACTGGCTGAAATCGTAGTACTTCGTACTTACATCATCAAGATAATCTGTAAACGTTTTTCTTACCCCCATTTCAAGTCCGAGACCCCATGAATTACCAATAGTATATTTGAACCCTATGCCCATTGGAATACAAAACTGAACCAGCGTATAACGTTTTTTGTCGGGATCCCAACCCTGACCTTCTGTTCCCATTGGTTGTAAGGTGTAGGTTTTTCCGTTGTAGATTGTTTTGGGGTTAAAATAAAACACTCCGCCTCCTACAAAACCATACGTATAAAGTTCATATCCGGAAATTCCCCTATGCCTTCTCCTGCGGTATTGACTTCCCACCTGTTCTTGCTGAAACGCTCCTTCAAAATTTATGTTGAACTCATAGATGTCTGAGAAAAAACTCAGGTTGCGATAGTTCCTGAAAGTTTCTTGCGTCAATTTATCATCCCCTGAAATTCGTCCGTACGTAAAGTTAGTTTTGAATGCAAAATAATTACTCAACTTGTAACGCAATCCAAATGCAGCAGCAAAGCGCGTCAACGACCACTCAAAATCCTTGAAGTAATGCGTTCCTATTTGGTTGGCTCCTCCCAATTCCCCAAGAAAGTTACTTGCGCCCACGCCAAAACTGAATTCATAACGCTGCCTCTTCCAGCGCTGTGCCTGGATCAAGGAAGGAATGATCAGAAGTAAAATAAGAATTTTAAGAGCCCGGATTCTTAACATAAGTGAGTGACTGCAAATATAAATTATTTTATGAATACCACATTTTATACGACAACTTCCATTGAACTTGTTCCGGATCCTTAATTATTTTAAACAACTATTTTCGGGGAATTAAGATTATCTCAAAAAAATATCCGGCCATCTTTGAAAGTACTTGCTTATAAACATCAGTTTCTTTTATCAAGCCCCCAATTCAATTTGCTTCTCAGTGTATTGAGAAAGTTATCATTGCTAAGCCTGACAAGGTTGACGCAATATTCTTCTTTTCGCAATGCCAGCTGAAATCCGGTTTCAATGGTTGTTGAGCGGGAATCGAGTGTTGCCATAAAGTGCTGGCTTCTCCCTTCCACTTCCAGTGAAACCACCGTTTTGTCAGACACCACAATCGGACGAACATTTAGGTTATGCGGTGCAATCGGTGTGATGACAAAACTTTCAGATTGAGGAACAATGATTGGCCCTCCGCAACTCAACGAATATCCTGTTGAGCCGGTAGGAGTTGCTACGATAATTCCGTCTGCCCAGTACGAGTTCAGGTATTCACCGTTTAGGTATGCGTGAATGGTGATCATGGAAGAAGTTTCCATTTTGTGCAATGTAAAATCGTTAAGTGCAATGTTTTCATTCTCGAACAACGGATGATTTGACTCCAGCCGCAGCAATGTTCTGGCATCAACAGAGTAATGACCTTTCCGAAGGCTGTCGACAGCGTTTACCAGATTTTCTTTTGAGATTCCGGAAAGAAAACCGAGTCGTCCCGCATTCACACCGATGATTGGAATTTTTAAATCTTTTATGAGAACAACAGTATCTAGCAATGTTCCGTCTCCGCCAATGCTGAAAACAAAATCAATACTCTGCTGCAGATCACTGTAGGAATTGAACAGCTCGTAATTCTTAAGCTTACTTACATGCCTTTTCAGAAAATGAAAATACGGTTCATGGATCAGCAACTTGCAATCGCTTTTCTCCAGGGTTTCAATCACACTCTCGGCAAAAGAGACCTGGCTGATGTTAACCGGTCGTCCGTAAATAGCAATGTTCATAGCAAATAGTTCAGTCTCTATTAAATAGGAGCAGAAAAGTGAAGAAAAATACCCGATTCACCAAATTTGTTTACAGAATATTCCAGGCGGAACACAAGGTCGTAGTAGGTTACAAAATCAATTCCAGCACCACCACTGTAAAGCCATGTATTCGCCAGGCTGTTGTATCTTGAATATTGATGGTCTTCTGCATAACCTGCATCAGCATACAAATTAATATAAAACGCATACGGAATCGTAGCAAATTTTTCCAGCGGAATAAATCCTGCATGAACCGAGTGTGTGGGAAGAAGCTCAAACTTCAGGTTCGTTTTTAGTAAGCCATATTTTTGTCCGAGCACTACATAGTATTCGTATCCTCTCAGGTAATTACTGCCAAATCCGAGACCTCCAATGTTATAAAACGGCTGTGGATTTGAATCTGAAATTTTTCCGTTGACAGAAGATGCGAAATAAAATTTCTTTCCGAGTTGCCAGTATCGTTTGTAGGCAGATGCCACATAAGAAAAATTCACATCATCCTTCATTGCAGGAAATCCGACTTTTGCTATCTCCACATCAAAGAAATATCCTTTCAGCGGATAGGCAACCAGGTCGCGGTGTTCGAGCTTATACAAATAGCGAAGGGTGAAATATTTTTCCGTTGTTTTTCCGGGTGAAAAGAAATCCTCGTTTAACCGCACAATAGTATCCTGCACCTCTGCCCGCTTTCCACCGGCTTCCAATATGTGAGTCTGGTACAGCCCTTTTCGATATGTGTATTGAACGGACCCTCCGATTTCTTTCCTGGAAACATGGTTGGGATCTTTATAATACACCAGGTCGTTGTGGTAGTTTTCATAGGCTGTTTCATGATTCCGTGACAATGCAAACGCAAAAGACAATCCTGATTTTTGTTGTTTCGAAATAAAAGGAATGCTGTAAAAGAAGCTGACTCGTTGAGTATAGCCGAACCGGAGCGTCATACCAATGGTTTCATTTCTCCCCCTGAAATTGTTCCAGGTGATGATTCCGCCATAATTAATTTTTGTAAAATCCTTTTTTCGCCACCATTCATTAAAGTTGCGATCCACGATTTCAAAAATAGGAAACGGGAAAATGTACCATCGCTCGGAAAGAATAACATAGATGGTTACTGATTTCTGATCAGTGATCAGTGATGTAACATGCGCGGAGTTGAAAAGCGATGTATTCATCAGGTTCTCTTCGCTTCGTGTGAAAGACTCTTCAAACCCCGAGGGAATCAGCGTGTCATTTTTCTGAAAGGTAAGTTCCCGGAGAATGATAGATGGCTTCGTAATTTTATTTCCGATGATGATGATATCACTGACAACCCTGGGAAGAGAATCAGATGCTGTGGCCGCTGATGACTGTTTCGTTCCCGACAGCGTATCCTGAAAAACCTGAGCGGAGGAAACTAAATGGAAAACACACAGCAAAAACGTGATTCCTGTTTTACTGATTCGTGTTTTCAACATCAGGAAGTCGGGGAAGAATTAAATATCAAGGTAATTCATCAGCGAATCGTAACGCGATTTCAAATCATCCATAAACTCGCTGTGATGATAATGTTCCTTCACCGAAAAACCGTGGCGCGTAAAAGAAGCAAGGATTCGTGTAAGATCACTTTGATTAATCTTGAGTGTAATATCAATGGTTTCCTCTTCTGTATTCGGAGTTACGAATGCACTGATAACTTTTCCGTTCTCTGATTCGACAATGCGTGCAATCTCACTCAACGCATAATCCTTCATTCCCATTTCAAGCACAATGACTCCGTTTGCATCTTCAAATATGCCGCTCTCGGAATAATGTTTCAGGATATCTGCGAGCGTAATCAATCCCATGTAATGATTTGCTTCATCCAACACAGGAACGATGGTCAGCTTTTCCTTGGAGATGATTTTCACAATTTCAAATATCGGCTGGTTATAGCGTACAAAAGGTTTGATGAGTGAGTACGGCTGATTTGCAAAAGGCTGCTCAAGAGAATTTAGTTTCAGCACATCTTCTTCCGAAATCAACCCGATGTAATTTACTCCGTCAACGATCGGCAAATGTTCTACACGGAATTCTTCCATCCAGTTGATCGCCTTTAATCCGGTATCGGAAACTTTCAGCGGGGGAAACGAATCATTTATAAGTTCACTGGCAATCATGATACTATTTACGTTAGAATCTCGTGATGGGTTTTCGGGTGCGCAAACATAACTAATTTGTTACATTTACGTGCAACAATTGTGCTAAACGGGAATGACAAGGTTAAGTGTAAACATCAATAAAATAGCCACGTTGCGCAATGCACGCGGTGGAAATGTTCCGGATCTTATTCAGGTTGCAACCGACATCGAACGTTTCGGTGCGCAGGGTATTACGGTTCATCCAAGACCTGACGAACGACACATCCGAAGAGCAGATGTGTATGAACTGAAAAAAGTTGTTAATACAGAATTTAACATCGAAGGGTATCCGTCAAAAGATTTCATGAAACTGGTAGAAGAAGTTCGCCCTGCCCAGGCAACTCTTGTTCCCGACCCTCCCAATGTGCTTACATCCAATGCAGGTTGGGATACAATAAAAAATAAAAGCTTTCTAAAAGATGTATTGGCTGAACTGAAAAGTTATGGAATACGTACTTCTATTTTTATTGATCCGGATGAAAAAATGATTGAGCATGCTGCAGAAACGGGAGCACAACGGATTGAACTTTATACGGAAGTGTTTGCTAAAAATTTTCCTGTTGATAAATCTGCTGCTATCAAACCTTATGTGACTGCAGCGAAAAAGGCAAATGAATTAAACCTGGGAATCAATGCCGGTCATGATTTGAATCTTGATAACCTGAAATACTTTAAAGAAAATATCCCTGGACTGATGGAAGTTTCAATCGGGCATGCACTTGTCAGCGATGCACTTTATTTTGGATTGGAGAATACAGTGCAGCTTTATCTTAGACAACTGAAGTAATCTACAAATTACTAATAAATACGAATGTACGAATGAGTCGTTTTGTAATCTGATTTATGAAACTCAATTTTAAGAAGACCGGTGAAGGAAAACCGTTATTTATTTTACATGGCTTGTTTGGAATGTCGGATAACTGGGGAACGTTGTCGAAGGTTTTTGCTGAAAACGGTTTTGCATGCTATGCTGTCGATCAGCGCAATCACGGGCGCAGTCCACATAGTGAGGAGTTCAGTTATCAATTAATGGCTGATGATCTTTTAGCACTGATGAACGATGAGGCACTTTCTTCTGCCAGCATTCTCGGTCATTCAATGGGTGGCAAAACGGCTATGTTCTTTGCCTGCTCAAATCCTGAACGAACAGATAAACTTGTTGTAGCAGATATTGCCCCGCGTTATTATCCTCCCCATCATGACGCTGTCTTGCTTGCATTACATTCAATGAATTCAATAATCATCAACTCACGGAAAGATGTTGAAACGCAATTACGACTTCATAATCTTGATGAAGCAACTGTTCAATTCCTTTTGAAAAATCTTTATTGGAATGATGAGAACAAACTTGCCTGGCGTTTCAATTTTTCTTCCATTGAAAAAAATATAAAAGCTGTTGGTGAAGCATTGGAAGACGATGCACAATTTAATAAACCAACTTTATTTGTTCATGGAGAAAGATCAAATTACATCCGTGAAGGAGACGAATTGCTGATCAAAAAACATTTCCCGAACGCAGAAATAAAAACCATTTCTAAAGCAGGTCATTGGGTACACGCTGAAAATCCAAACGGTTTTATGGAAGTGGTACTGGAGTTTTTGAAAAGATAAAATGTTTCCTTAATTATTCTGATTGCTTTAACTATTTTTGCATCCTTAAAAAAAAACAATTGATGAAAACAGCTACAATACATACTGCAAAAGGAATCATGAAAGTTGAGTTCTATGAAAAGGATGCTCCGGGAACGGTGAAAAATTTCATTGATCTCGCTAAGAAGGGATACTATGACGGGCTTACTTTTCACCGCGTCATTCCTGATTTTGTAGTTCAGGGTGGATGTCCTAACGGAACAGGAACAGGTGGTCCTGGTTACAAAATTAAATGTGAATTAACGGGTGGTAACCAGTACCATGACCGTGGTGTGCTTTCGATGGCGCATGCAGGAAGAGATACAGGCGGATCGCAATTCTTTATCTGCCACAGCCGCACCAACACGGCTCATCTTGACAGGGTTCATACATGCTTTGGTAAAGTGATCGAAGGGCTTGATGTAATCGATCAAATAAGAGCGGATGATGAAATTGAAAAAATTGAAATTCAAGAGACAGAATAATCTTTCCAAATTTGATTGAAAGCAAAAAAGGCTTCGGAAATTCCGAAGCCTTTTCAATTGAAGTATCTCAATTAATTATTGAACATCGCCCGTACTTCTGATTTGAAGTTCAGGAATACTATTGTAAACGTTCAGGTAACCTGTAATGGATGCTGCAGTTGAAGGATAGGCAGATGTCTTAAATGTCGCTCCGCTTGGAGTATAAAGGATAAGCGTTCCTGAACCATCATTTAAATTAACATTCCCTTGATAAGTTCCTCCTGTTCCTCCTGTTAACGAAGTAACGTTTAGCACTTTTAAAAGTGTCGATTCCCAGGCAGGTCTGTTTGCAATAATATCTGCAACGGTTGCAATGCGCGGAGTAACAGTTACTCCTGTATGAAGCAGAGCCGATTTATTATTGGGACAACCATTTACCTGCAGTAAAGTATTGTACAAAGAAAGTTGCTGACCCGAAACATCGATCACAATCTCATCGCCCAGGTTATATGTATTGCTTGCTGTCCAACGTACAAGAATTCCTCCGGTAGCATCCTGTAACACCACATTTAATGCGTTTGTAGTAACCGTGGATTTATCTGAAATAACAACACCCTGAACAATGGTATTAGCAGGAATAGTGGTGTTAGATCCGGTGAAAAGAGCACGAAGACCTGCCATCGTAATAGTTGGTCCGGTAGGAGGAGCGCAACTTGCCGGCGCCATAAGTACATCATTCAGATCGCGAATAACAAGTTGTTTCGTACTTCCATAAATCTGGAAAACACCAATCACATCACCGGTAGCTCCCGGAATTTTTTTTGTGGCGAAGTTTGAGTAATTACTTGTGCGAACTACGATTACATTCCCATAAGCATCAATAAGATCTTCGTTTCCTGATTGCTGGTTTGGAACATCAGCCCATGTATTACACGGGTTCGCAAAGTGCACACCGCTTAGTCTCACCAATGTATTTTGATCCGCTGTATTGTTGAGTTCAGTATTATCCATGTGGTAAACGACCTTCGTTTTGTACGACTGATTCCACATGCCACCTATCAAATGCTGTCCTACAAGGCTTGACGGAATTCGTCCTACCTGACCGGCATCATCATATCCGCCTAGTTGAATCAACCCGTTGTAATCCCCGATGTACAACCCTTTGCATTTTACGAAAACATTTCTTCCTGTTTCATACGATGTATAAAAATTGGACATATCAACCACGATGTTAATTCCACCCGTTGAATCCTGAAGTACTATGCTTTTGTACAAATTACCTGAACGGTCGTCAGCAACCACAACGGCTTTGAAGATAAAATCCCCTGTGATTTTTGTGACTGCACCTGAAACAAACAGCCCTTTAATTTGAGCAATCGTTCTATTGGCAGTAAGTCCCGGATCCAAACCATTTGCAGGAGGATCGTCTACGTCTTTTTTAACACACGATGTAAGCGTTGTCGCACACAGCGCCACCAAAACAGCAAGCGATAAGATTTTGTTTAGTTTCATTTTAGTTTAGATAATAATATAAAGATACGTTTTTATTCTGATTGATTAGTTCATCCTCAGGGTTACATTCACAAAGAATGTAGTGCCATAGGCGTAATAATATTTTGATGCAAATTTATCCGTACTCTTCTCCTGGAAATCGAAGCGAAGCTGCTCATATCCACTCGTAACAAAAGAAGTATTGTCAAGGATATTGTTGACTCCAACATTTAAAACAAGGAATGTATTCCTCTTTAGCGACTTCACTTTATTGTTTATCTTCCATGACCAGCCTCCCGAAACATCCAGTGTAAACTGACCCGGCAATTGTTCCTGTGCCAGCACTTCGTTCCTCAAAACAGTATTTGCATCGATCTGATCAATTCCTGTTATTGTTCTCCTGGCAGGATTGGTCTGAACATAGATGTTGTCAAAGTAGTTCGCATTGATGTTCACAAACCAAAAATGTTTTGAACGGTAACTCGCTCCAATTGTATACGCATTTTCAGGAGTTCCTCCAACGTGAATATTATTAGAATAAACAGTTTCGTTGGTTGCCAGCAAGGTGTCTTTGTTGTCCTGGGTAATGGTCGCTGTTTGACGATCAATATAGAAAAACTGACCAAGCGCAGCAACTGCAGACGCGGTGAATCCTTGTCCGAGCGCAGCCTCTGCCGCCAACTCAATTCCTATGTGACGTTTATCAATGTGCTGCAATGAATAGTTCACAAATGTTTTAAAGTCATCATCATAAAAATGATACGAATCAGAACCATCAATGAATTCAGTCATATAACCAACTGCTCTTGCTTTGAAACGCGGAGATTTATACAAGTATCCATATTCCATGGAAGCAATTTTTTCTTCTCTCAACCCATCCACATAGGCGTTTTGTGTGCTTGGAGAGAGAAAAGCATCTCCAAAATACGGAGCTCGTGTCATTACAGTTCCGTTAAAGAAAAAGTAATTTCTTCCATTCAGTTTATAGGTCAGTCCACCCTTTAAAGCGTAGTTGAGAAAACTTTCCTTCTTTGAATCTCCCAGGGAGTTATCAGCAAAAACTCCGTTACGAACTTTTCCTTCACGATAAAAACGAGTGTTGGAAAGTTGAACAGCAAAAAACGCGTCTACCTTATTAAGCTTCATAACAGTTTGTTCCCATGCTGAAACATAATTGATATGAGCTACATAATCATACCCGTATTTATCACCTACATGCACCTGCTGATTCGGTTTGTCCAGGTTGTTTTGATTGTTTCCTTCGATGGTCTGATCAGCAAATTGATTGAGGTTCACAAAATATTTTCCTCCCAGTAAGTCCGTCAACTCTTTGTAATATTCAGAAGACTGAGTTTTGTAGGTAAGTCCGCCATATAGCGTAATCAAATCACTGATTGTATTATTATAAATTGTATTGAAGCTGAAAATCTTGTTATCAATTACGCGATCAGCTACTACGTATTTTGCCGTATCGCCTGTATTGCGATTTGATTCGTACAGGTGATCCCAGTTTATCTGGCGCAGACTTTCATCTGAACTGAATTTCGCATACGCCTCACGATAAAGCGTAGCGTCATCAGTACTGCTTAATACATAGCTCGGTAAATTCCGATAGTAGTCAGGGCGCGGATCCGTTGCGGCATACCAGTCTAATCCTGAAACCTTGCTCTTGCCCGTGATGAACGATGCAGAAGATTCGAGTGCAGATTTTTCATTGATCGTCCATTCATGCGAAAGAATAATCACAGGCTCATGTGTATTGCCAACGGAAGCATTTCTCTTTTTGCCGCCTTGGTATCCCCAGGTTGGATTGTAATAATGTGAATTGGCAAGGTCAAACATTTCACGTGTAGCTGCTGATGAACGTCCGTTCTTCGTAACCGCACCGAAAGCAGTGAGTGACAATGAATGCCTGCTATTAATTTCTTTTTCTATTGAAGCAAAGTAGGAATGACCATCATAGAATGTTCCCGGAGTAAATCCTTCATCTGCCCACCTGCGTGAATAAGAAAGTGCAGCAGACCATCCACCTTTCATAATACCTGAACCATAAGTTGCCATCAAACGATTGTCATACGAACGGTTGGAAGCGGAATACGAAACCTGAATTTGTTTACGCTGACTTGACGCACGGCTGTCAATGCTGGAAGATCCGCCCAAAGCACCAAACGAATAGTTTGATGGTGCAAGCCCAAGAACACTTTCACGGCTGCGAACTACATCGTTCAACCCGCTCCAGGTATTGTACATAGTACGTCCGTTTACCAAATCATTCATCGGTGCGCCATTCATCAATGTCACTTCGTTTCCGTTGTCATATCCTCTTATTCTGAAACGAGCAATGCTGAATGCGTATGTAGTAGCAGATGTAAATGCATCGCGCGATGCATTGAGTGTACTTGATACTTGTCCTGAAGCTGATTCCTTTAAATCATCATCAGAAAGCGAAACTGTCGGAATATTCTCATTATCAGAAACTGCTTTCGGTTTCTTGATAAATGAAACAGATGTTAAATCTACGGTTGGCTGATCTACCTTTATGCCCGGCAAAGTCATTTCAAATATTTCATCCGTAGATTCCATGACGTATACGCCATACGGAACATTTTTGAATTCAAAAGCGCCATTGTTACCTGTTACAGTTGATATGTCGGTTTCGTTCAAATGAACTTTCACTCCGGGCAGCGGGGCTTTATTTTCATCGGTAAGTACTCCCTTTAATGTCGCAGTTTGCGCCAATACAGCAAAAGGTAAAATGAATAAAAAAAGGAGAGAGAGTATTCGCTTTGGAATCATGGGGATGGTTTAATAAAACGCTTGAGATTTTTAGAGTTGACAAAACTAAAAAAATAAACCCTACAAAAAAAACATCTTTGGAAATAACAATTAGTTCATAATACATTCAGATTTCAGGCAATCACTACGTTTTTAGTAGCTTTGACGGCTCTTAAAAATCTAACACTAAAAAAGATGGGAATAAAGATCCGGATTATTCTACTGTTTACTTGTGCCTTTGCACTTTCCAACCACTCATGGGCGCAGGGAAAAAAATATAAAGTTGCAGTCATCGGTTTTTACAACCTTGAAAATTTTTATGATACTGTTAACGACACAACCATTAACGATGAAGATTTCCTTCCTGACGGATCCTACCATTATACCGAAGAAGTGTTTTGGGATAAAGTGCATCACCTCGCGACCGTGATCTCACAGATCGGAACAGAATTCACTCCTGACGGATTATGCCTGATGGGATGTGCGGAAGTGGAAAACGAATTCGTACTTCAAACGCTGGTGAAGGATTCATTGCTTGCGAAACGTCATTACGGTATTGTTCATCATGATTCTCCTGACAGACGAGGCATTGACGTTGGCTTATTGTACAACCCAAAATACTTTACCCCGAAATACAGCGCCCCGTTGTTTGTTCATTTGGATGACGAAGAGGGCCGAGCTCATTACACACGCGATGTACTTTATGTATATGGAATGCTGAATGGCGAACCGTTGCATGTTTTTGTGAATCACTGGCCGTCACGCAGAGGTGGTGAAGAAGCAAGCGCACCAAACAGAGCAAAAGCAGCCGCTGTATGTAAACACGCCATCGATTCAATCACAGCCGTCAACCCGGATGCGAAAATTGTGGTGATGGGTGATTTGAATGATGATCCTGTGAGTCCGAGCGTTGCCGTTGTGCTGAAAGCAAAAGGCGATTTGAAAGATGTGAAACAAGGAGGACTGTACAATCCGTGGACTGATTTTTACAAACAGGGAATTGGCACACTTGCTTACAATGATTCATGGAATCTTTTTGACCAGGTTATGATTTCATCGGGATTTCTTAGCAAAGATCAAAAAGGATTTTTCTATAAGGAAGCAAAAATTTTCAGCAAGCCCTGGATGATTCAGCAGAGCGGACGATACAAAGGATATCCGAAACGAACCTACGATTTCAATAAATACATCGGAGGTTACAGCGATCACTTTCCGACTTACATTGAGTTGTTGAAAGAAGTCAATTAGTGTATCTACGAATTACGAATCAATACGAATGTACGAATCCAATTAGATTGTGTTGCATCTTCGATTTCGGAATTCGAATTGCCAAAATTTCGGATTATTATTCCGTAGATTTCGCAATTTTATTAATCCGCTATCCGCAATTTGCTAAAACAGATTTCAAATTGAGACACTACCACTATTTCGATTCGTACATTCGTATTGATTCGTAATTAGTACTTTCGCCTTCCCCCAAATTTATCACAATGACACGAGGACCGATTTCACAATTCATGGAGAAAAATTATCTCCACTTCAATGCTGCTGCTATGATGGATGCAGCCAAAGCATATGAAGTTCATTTAAATGAAGGTGGTAAGATGATGATTACTCTTGCAGGAGCGATGAGTACAGCAGAACTTGGAATTTCTCTCGCGGAAATGATCAGACAAGACAAAGTTCAGATCATCAGTTGCACGGGCGCAAACCTCGAAGAAGACATTATGAATCTGGTGGCACACAAGCATTACAAACGTGTACCGAATTACCGTGACCTCAGTCCGAAGGAAGAATGGGATCTGTTGGAAAATCATTACAACCGTGTAACCGACACATGCATTCCCGAAGAAGAAGCGTTCCGCAGGTTGCAGAAACACATTTACAAAATCTGGAAAGATGCTGACTCAAAAGGTGAGCGTTATTTTCCGCATGAGTACATGTATAAGATTTTGCTGAGTGGTGAGCTGGAACAATACTATGAAATTGATCCGAAGAATTCATGGATGCTTGCTGCAGCGGAAAAAAATATTCCGATTGTCGTTCCGGGATGGGAAGACAGCACGATGGGAAATATTTTTGCATCGTATATCGTGAAGAATGAAATGAAAGCGACAACCATGAAAAGCGGTATCGAATACATGGTATGGCTCACTGACTGGTACCGGAAAAATTCTTCCGGAAAAGGTGTGGGCTTTTTTCAAATCGGTGGCGGCATTGCCGGCGATTTTCCAATTTGTGTATTGCCGATGATGTACCAGGATTTAGAATGGCATGACGTTCCGTTCTGGAGTTACTTCTGCCAGATCAGTGATTCAACAACAAGTTACGGTTCATATTCCGGTGCCGTTCCAAATGAAAAAATAACGTGGGGAAAATTGGACATCAACACTCCAAAGTTTATTGTGGAAAGTGATGCTTCCATTGTTGCTCCGTTGATGTTTGGGTGGTTGCTTGGGTGGTAGGTTTGAGAAAGTGTGACGGTGGGAAAGTGAGATGGAGGGAAAGTGAGACGGTGAGACAATAGACAATAAGCAGTAGACAAAAATACAAGCAGACAATTTTTTTGTTTTTTTTCAGTTATTGAATTGTAACTTCACTGTGTATATTTTTATTGCAGGCGATTCATGAAAACAAAAACCCTCTTCATCTGTTTGATCGGACTATTTTTTTCAACAGTTTCTTTTGC
This sequence comes from Bacteroidota bacterium, assembly GCA_043742705.1. Lineage (GTDB taxonomy): Bacteria > Bacteroidota > Bacteroidia > AKYH767-A > 2013-40CM-41-45 > JAPLDA01. Next base: position 8,572 of record JAYTXY010000212.1, on the reverse strand, counting down.
ACAGGAAAATTTCGAAACCAAAAGTATCACGAAGCAAGAATTGCTTGATGCAAGAAGCATTGCAGACATTTTGTCAGAGTTACAAAAGGAAGGTTGTCAAATTACCAATTTCAAATTGACTGTTATTCCATTTGGAAGACAGTTGATTGAATTAGAGGCTAAAGACCAATTCAGCGACAGAATGAGAGATGTAATAAAAAGTTTGCGTGTGGGAGATAAATTGTATTTTGAATACATCAAATGCAAATTGCAAAGCCGCAACGTGACCAGGCAGTTTCATCCGATTAGTTTTGTCATCGTTGAAAAATAGTTTTCTACATTCTCGAAATCATTTTCTGCAACTTCCGTTTTATCATCAATCTAAAGCATAGAATCATGAAAACGAAAAAATCCCTGTTCTTCTTCCTGTTACTTACATCAGCGATATTTGCCCAATCACAAAGTAAGAAAAATGAGCCGGTAAAAATCACAGTCGCACAATTATTCGCTGCAAAAGACATCGCAGATATTCTTCCAGGTTTTCCCAAAAATGATTTTACAGTTGTGAGCTTCCGATTAACCATCATTGAGAAAGGGAAAGATCCCGTTGAAATTAAAGGCGGGTGCACTCAATTGTCTCCGGAAATGAGAGCAGTCGTAAAGTCAAAACCACCGGGAACAAAACTTTTCTTTGAATACATTAAAGGTAAATTAAAGAATAGCAACGACAATTTATCAAGGCAGTTTCCTGCTGCAAGTTTTATTTTGTCTGAAAAATAAATCACTGCGCTTCCGCCACCACTTCCTGCACTTCGGGAATTAATCGTTTCAAAAGATTTTCAATTCCGCCTTTGAGTGTCATCGTTGAAGAAGGACAGCCGCTGCAGGAACCTTTTAAAATAAGCGTAACGATTCCGTCTTTAAATGACTTGAAATGAATCGCGCCTCCGTCTTGTTCAACAGCTGGTTTTACATATTCTTCCAGCGTTTCAATAATTTTCGTTTCAATGGCAGACGATGTATGAGTTTGTTCAATCGTTGGATCTGCTTTTTGTTCATGTGCTCCTGTGAAAACTTTTTCACCTGACTCAAGAAACCCTTTGATGAACTCGCGAAGAATATGTTGAATGTCGAACCACTCAATATTTTCGGATTTCGTTACCGTCACAAAATTGCTGGTAATGAAAACAGACGTGACTCCCGAAAAACCAAACAACTGCAAAGCAAGCGGACAATTCATCGCCTGTTCTTTGGAAGTATATTCAACACTTCCTTCTTCCAATAAATATTGGTTGGAAACAAATTTCATTGCAGCCGGGTTGGGCGTGCTTTCCAGGTAAACGGTGGTTACTTTTTTTACTTCAATCATCACTGTATTATTTCACTGCAAAGTTACCAATGATTTATCTACGAATTACGAATCCCTGCGAATTTACGAATCTGCGAAATACGAATTGCTCGGAGTATAAAAATCAATTCTATGAGTAGTTTGCTGATTTGATTCTTTAATCGAGACTTCGAGTACAATATCAAAAAGAGTTTCCTTTTATTGATCTTTATTTTCTATTTTTACGCTTGATATATGCAACATCAAACAGATTTTCTCATCATCGGTTCAGGCATTGCCGGACTTACGTTTGCGTTAAAAGTCGCTGATCATGGAAAAGTGACCATTATCACCAAAGCCGGAGCTGATGAATCGAATACCAAATATGCACAAGGCGGAATTGCTGCTGTGACTGATCTGCAGGATTCCGTTGAAAAACATATTCATGATACACTTGTGGCAGGAGCCGGTTTGTGTGACGAAAAAATCGTGAGAATTGTGGTGACGGAAGGTGTTGAACGCGTACAGGAAATCATCGACTGGGGAACACGGTTTGATAAAACCGCAAGCGGATCGTATGACCTTGCGAAGGAAGGCGGGCATAGCGAACATCGAGTGCTGCATTTTAAAGATGCAACAGGAAATGAAATCGAACGAACTCTGCTTGATAAAATACGCAGTCATCCCAACATCACTGTGTTCACGCACTACTTCGCTGTCGACATCATCACGCAACATCATTTGGGGGAAGAAATAAAACGTAGCACTCCCGGAATCGAATGTTACGGTTGCTATGCGCTGAATCTTCAAACGAAGCAAGTCGAAACTTTTTTATCACGCATTACTTTACTTGCTACAGGTGGAGCGGGACATGTTTATAAAAACACAACCAATCCTACCATTGCAACGGGCGATGGTGTTGCCATGGCGTATCGTGCGAAGGCTGCTGTAAAGGACATGGAGTTCATCCAGTTTCATCCGACAGCGCTGTACAATCTAAACGAGCATCCTTCTTTTCTTATTTCAGAAGCTGTTCGCGGATTTGGTGCTGAGCTTCGCACACAAACGGGAGAAGCATTCATGGAAAAATATGATGAACGAAAATCGCTTGCTCCACGCGACATCGTTGCCCGAGCGATTGACAATGAAATGAAGATCAGCGGAGATGAATTTGTTTATCTTGATTGCACACATCTTGATTCCGCAGAATTAAAAAAACATTTTCCGACCATTTTTGAAAAGTGTTTAAGTCTTGGCATTGATATAACTTCACGAATGATTCCTGTTGTTCCTGCTGCACATTACATCTGCGGAGGAATTCACGTGGACGAATGGGCGCGCTCAAGCATCCAGAATTTATACGCTGCAGGAGAATGTGCGTGCACGGGATTACATGGGGCAAATCGTCTCGCTTCAAATTCACTTCTTGAAGCGCTGGTGTTTGCGCACCGTGCTTCCGAAGACGTGACGTCAAAATTTCATGCGATTCAATTCAAGAAAAATATTCCTGCGTGGAATGCCGAAGGAACCACACAACCGAATGAGATGGTTTTAATTACTCACAACCGAAGTGAATTACAAAATGTGATGAGTAATTATGTCGGTATTGTACGTTCTGATGTTCGTTTAAAACGTGCGCTGGATCGTTTACGAATTCTTTATGGTGAAACGGAAGCATTGTATGAACGAACGGTTGTATCTCCGTCATTGTGCGAATTAAAAAATCTTATCGGAGTTGCTTATCTCATTGTAAAATTTGCGATGGCAAGAAAAGAAAGTGTCGGACTGCATTATTCATCCGATTATCCGCCTGTCGAAAAAGCCATTCATTAATATCATTCTCATTTTGCAAACTGATTTTTTCCGTATTGAAGAACAGATTTTTCAAATAGACTCGCAACAAGAGTTTGAAAAAATTGCATTGGACATTTTCAAATTCCAGGTTGCAGAAAATCCTGTGTACAGGAAATATGTTTCTCAACTGAATATTCAGTCTGAAAAAATTTCAGCGATTGATCAAATTCCTTTTTTGCCCGTTGAGTTTTTCAGAACGGAAAAAATAATAACGGAGAACAAAGAACCTCAACGAATATTCACCAGCAGCGGAACAACAGGAAGCGAAGCGAGCAAACATTTTGTAAGTAATCTTTCAATCTATGAAGAAAGTTTTTCAAAATGCTTTGATCTCTTCTATGGAAAGCCTGGTGAGTATTGTATTCTTGCTTTGCTTCCCTCCTACCTTGAACGGGAAGGTTCGTCTCTCATTTATATGATGAATGATCTCATAAAAAAAAGTGGTCATAAGAAGAGTGGTTTTTATTTAAACAATCACGCTGAATTATCAGACACGCTTCAATCACTTAAAGAGTCTCAGCAAAAAACAATTTTACTTGGAGTCTCATTCGCACTCCTTGACTTCATTGAAAAGTATCCGATAAAATTTCCTGAATTGATCGTGATGGAAACCGGAGGAATGAAAGGAAGGAGAAAGGAATTAATTCGTGATGAATTGCATGCTGTTTTATGCAACGGTTTCGGAGCAAATAAAATTCATTCTGAATATGGCATGACTGAACTTTTATCGCAGGCATATTCAAACGGAAATGGAATTTTTAAGACTCCGCCTTGGATGAAAATTCTCATCCGCGATCCGAACGATCCTTTCAACATGCTTCATCACCGGGAAACGGGAGGCATTAACATCATTGATCTCGCAAATATTTACTCCTGCAGTTTTCTTGCAACACAAGATCTTGGAAAAACTTTTGACGACAACTCTTTTGAAGTACTTGGTCGCTTTGATCTTAGCGATATTCGCGGATGTAATTTGATGGTTGAGTAAAAAAATTACATCCACCCTTTCTCAAGAATATCACGTGTGTGATACGTAATGATGATGCTCGCTCCTGCTCGTGTAAAGGCAAACATGTTTTCCATCACGATTTTTTGTTCATCAATAAAACCTGCCTTTGCAGCCATTTTCACCATCGTGTATTCTGCGGAAACATTGTAGCATGCTACAGGAAGATGTGTATTCTCTTTCACCGCACGAATCACATCAAGGTATGCTAACGCTGGTTTTACCATGATGATATCTGCACCCTCTTCTTCATCGATCTTCGCTTCACGCAATGCTTCGTTGATGTTTCGAAAATCCATCTGGTAACTTTTCCGGTCGCCTTTTCCCGGAGCACTTGCTGCGGCTTCACGAAATGGACCGTAATAAGCAGATGCAAATTTTGTTGCATAACTCATCAATGAAGTATTCGTAAATTTATTTTCATCCAGAGTTTTCCGGATGGCGGCAATTCGTCCGTCCATCATATCAGAAGGAGCAACCATGTCGGCTCCGGCTTGCGCATGAGCCAGCGCCATTTTTGACAAGACTTCAAGCGTTGAATCGTTTTCAACATAATCGTCATGCAGAATTCCGCAATGACCATGAGTTGTGTACGCACACAGGCAAACATCGGTGATGACATATAAAGCGTCTCCGAAATTCTTTTTCAATTCTTTGATCGCTTCAACAACAACGGTGTGATCATCATATGCTGAGTGTGCATCTTCAAATTTCTCTTCTCCTACTCCGAACAATAAAATTTTATTCACTCCTGCTTTCAATCCTTTCTCTACATCTTTTACAAGCAAGTCGACAGAAAAGCGATTGATTCCCGGCATTGCATCAATTGCCTGAGTTTCATTTTTTCCTTTGATAACAAAGTAAGGATAGATGAACATGTCTTTCGATAAACGTGTTTCTGCAACAAGTTCACGAATGATCGGATTTTTACGAAGTCTGCGCAAACGGTGAATCATACAATGTGATTTTATATTTCTGACGAACGGTTAAATACTGAACGAACGAGTGCTGCATCATCGAATGTATCCGGCAGACTGAAACTTACAACGCCAAATTTTTTCAATGCACTTCCTGTTGCTTCACCCATCGCAATTATTTTTTGATGACTGCTGATTTTGTTTTTCTCGAAAAACGATTCTACATTAGATGGTGATGTGAAAACAATAATATTAAAATCCGACATTGAAAATTCGAAATTCGAATTTGTTTTGATCGTTTCATACACAACCAAATCGATGACCTGCTCCCTTTTCACGAAACCATTTTGAATGGAACGCAAACTTCCCTTCGCCTGTGGAAACAAAACGGAACCATCACCAACACGTGAAGCAAACTGTTTTCCTGTAAGTTTCGTATCGGTGGAATAGCCGATGAAGTCAGCACGCTTACCGAATTTACGAATGCTGTCCGCTGTCATTTTTCCGATACAACCAAACTTCTGATTACCTAGAGACGGTTTTTGCGAAAAGAAAAATTTCACCGCATGTTTGCTTGAGAAGAAGATCCAGTCTGTTTCCGGAAAATACTTCATCGGAACGGGAAGCATTTGTATAAGAGAGTTTCCTTTCACTGAAAATCCTTTCGCAGATAAAACATTCAGAAAATAATCTTCCTCTCTTATGTTTCTCGTGATAAATACAGAAGCTGGTTTATAACCATTGATCTTAGCAACTATTTTCTCCGCAAGATTCTCTGCAGTTTTAGATTCAAGATATACTGAAACAGGAACATCATCCCACGAAGCAGCTTTGCATGCTCTCACTTTAAACAGTTCTTGCTCTTCATCAAACTCAGCAAAAACTCCAACGGGAGCATGACAGCCTCCATGAAAAATATTCAACACCTTTCGTTCAACGGAAATTAATTTTGCTGTCTCTTCATTGTTCAATTCTTTTACTTTTTGAAAAAACTCTTTGTCGTTCTTTCGAATCTGAATGGCAAGTACGCCTTGTGCCGGAGCCGGAATAAATTCCTTTGGATCTAATTTCTCCGAATGAAAGTCACTGATGTCAAGATCCAGGCGTTCAACTCCGGCAGCAGCAATGAGAATAGCATCATACAATCCATCACGTAATTTTTTTACACGTGTTGGCACGTTTCCGCGCAAATCTTTAAGTGCAACATCTTTTCGGAATGCAAGTAGTTGTGATTTTCTTCGGGAAGAAGAAGTACCAACCGTTGCATTTTTCTTTAGCGAAAATTTTTGTTTTGTCTCCACACACTCTTTCCTGATCAGTAAAAGTTCTGACGGATCTTCTCGGTCAGAAACTGCTGCGATCAGTAAATCAGGATGTAACTCAGTCGGAAGATCCTTGTGGGAATGAACGGCAATGTCTGCTTCGTTATTCAGCAATGCATCTTCAATTTCCTTGGTGAAAAAACCTTTTCCTTCCAGCTTCTCAAGACTGAGGTGTTGTATTTCATCACCTTTTGTTTGAATGATTTTTAATTCACATTCGACTCCGATTTTTTTCAGGAGTTTTTTTACATGATTCGCCTGCCACAAAGCCAAATCACTTCCACGGGTGGCTATGATTTTTTTACTGTTCACAAGGCTAAGTTAATTGATTTGAGGATGTACGGAGGGAAGAGCAAATTAAAAAGGACTAACTAGTCCGTATCGAGAATTATTTCCTTTGCCATTAACATGGGAACGCTGATGCATTTTTTCTCCATGTAGTCGAGCACTTTATACAACACATCTTTTGAATGTTCATCCATCGTGCTGATTTCCTTCGCAAACACATCATTCATTGCGCGACTTTTGATGTCACGGATTTTTTCAGGAACACCTTTCATGGCAAGCTCCAGCTTGCGAATCCGGGCTACCTGGTGAAACTCCAGGATATTTCCGCCGATGATACTTTCAGCCGATTTTAATTCATTGTGACGCTCTCCCATGTTTTTTGCCGCCTCCGCTTTCAACATGTTGATATCAATCAGCTGAACATTATTTTGTTCAATCACTTTTTTATCAACGTCAGCCGGCAATGCTAGATCGATGATTATCTTTTTTGAATCATCTCCACGCAATAATTTCTGATAGATTTCCTGCGTGACAATTGGTTCTGCTGAAGACGTGCAGGTAATCAGCACATCAAAGCCTCCATCAAACTTTCCTAACTCACTCAACGGGTTTGTTGTGACCTTTACATTTTCCGACCTCAGTGAAGCAGAGAGTTTATCAGCACGATCAAGAGTTCTGTTAAAAATGGTAAAATTCCGGAAGCCGTGCTTCACAAGATATTTCGACAGGTTGGAATTTGTTTCTCCTGAACCAATCATCAGGATTTTCGAATCCAGTTTCGCATTCATGTCGCGTAGCTTGCGATATGCAAGTGAAACTATTGAAACCGGATGCGTTGCTATTTTCGTTTCAGTAAAAACCTGTTTGGCAGTGATTACAGTGCTTCGTATTACCAGCCTGAGAAAGTCGCCTGTCAAGCCTGCATCGTTGCACTCATCGTATGCTTTGCGAACCTGCGTGATAATTTCGCGTTCACCAACTACCATGGAATCCAATGAAGACGCCACAGAGAAAATGTGATGTAACGCGAGATCTCCTTCGTAAACTTTTGCATGCTGAACGGCAAAGTCAACTTCTTCAGCGGTCCAGTCTGCATTCAGTTTCTTAAAGAAAAATTTTAGAAACTGCTTGTCACAGGTATCTTCAACGGTGAAAATGAATTCTATGCGGTTGCATGTTGCGAGGTAAAAAATTTCGTGAAGAGACGCTGCCTCTTTCAAAAAAGACAACCGTGTATTCCGGACACTTTCATCGATAAAAAATCTACTCAGATCGTCTAATGAAATCGTTTTGTGAGTAAATGAAATGATTTTCAGTTGATGCACCGTTGTTTCATTATTTTTCGTTCGCGAAGGTCGGATTACTATATTTTCCAATGTCATCAAATTGTCAGAAGCCCCTTTTAGAAGTGATTTGGGTTTGTTAGCGCAAGTATCGTTTGAATTGGTCCGGAAGGACATGACATGCGTCATCTGTCTAAAACAAACTCGTCATGTTATTGAAATACTGAAACTTGTATAAAAAAATCCCGGAATATCCGGGATGTAAATGGCTAAACAGGAAATCGTTGTGATCTGTTCATCCCCTGAAGGCAAGCAAGCTCAGACCTGAGCCTGCTATGCCCTTATGGGATTGAACAACATAAAACACAAAACACAAAAACATTCTTAATATATTTAGATTATGACGCTTTTAAAACTTCATAGTTTACATCCACAGAAATGGTGGCTTCTTTCGCAACTTTATCCTGAACCAAACCAGGGATTTCAATGCCGTAATTCTTCAATACAACTTTGAAATCTGATTTTGCTGAAATCGAATTTCCTTTTACAGTAATAGTGCCTGTCGTTTCAACATCCTGTGTAACTCCATGGATGGT
>JAYTXY010000211.1:0-13211 GCA_043742705.1 Bacteroidota bacterium | reverse complement strand
TTGCTGTTTTCTCTAATCGGACTCATCACTCCTATTCTTGGCGCTATGGTTCGATACAAAGTTCCGGCACTACCCTTTCTTGTGTTCGTTTTGATTTCGATGTATGACAGGGAACGCTTTAAGGAGGCATTTTCTTTTATTCTTCCAAAACAGTAGTTCTTTAGGTTTTATTATTAAACCGGAAAGTGTGAGAGTGAGAAAGTGTGCAGGTGTGAATATCGGATATATCACTTTCTCACTCGCTCACTTTCTCACTTTCTCACTTTCACATCAATTTTCATAATCACTATTTATCCATCAGCACATTCTTAAAATTATATTTCTATTTTTGACTCACCCATAAACCAAAACCGTCTATGAATCTTTTCCGGAAAAAATCGGTCGAACATATTATGAAGCAGGCTGAAAAAGACAGCAATGCACTGGATCATGTTCCTCTTGCAAAGCATCTTGGAGTGCGCGATCTCACAGCATTCGGAATTGCAGCCATTATCGGGGCGGGAATTTTCAGCACGATTGGAAATGCAAGCGCCAACGGAGGTCCTGGAGTTATTTTGCTTTTCATCTTCACAGCTGTTGCCTGCGGATTTGCTGCGTTTGCTTATGCAGAATTCGCCTCGCTCGTTCCTGTTTCAGGAAGCGCGTATACCTATTCATATGTTGCTTTCGGAGAATTGATTGCATGGATCATCGGCTGGGCACTCATTATGGAGTATGCAATCGGTAACATTACCGTTGCTATCTCTTGGTCAGATTATTTTACCGGTTTACTCGACAGTGGAGGAATCCATCTTCCTGAATGGATGACAATGGATTTTCTTTCAGCCTCTAAAGGTTTTCACCAGGCAGATGTGTTGATGCAAAGCGGGAAGAGTTTTACCAACCTCGATCCTGCACTTCAATCTGCTCATACAGCATGGACAACATCACCGCGAATCGGACCGCTTCATCTCGTTGCTGATCTTCCTGCGCTTGCAATTATTATTTTCATCACATGGTTAGTTTACCGTGGCATCCGGGAATCACGCAATGCGAGCAACACGATGGTGGTTATAAAACTTGCCATTGTTCTTCTTGTCATCGCTGTCGGAGTGTTCTATGTGAACACAGACAACTGGCATCCTTTCATGCCGAATGGAATTCCGGGAATATTGAAAGGAGTGTCGGCGGTCTTTTTTGCTTACATCGGTTTTGATGCGATCTCAACAACGGCAGAAGAATGTAAAAATCCGCAGCGTGATTTACCAAGAGGAATGATGTGGGCACTCATCATTTGCACAGTGCTGTATGTTACGATTGCACTTGTGCTTACCGGAATGGTGAAATATGATACACTTGCTGTAGGAGATCCGCTCGCTTTTGTTTTTCAAAAGCTGAATTTAAAATGGATGTCAGGAATTATCGGTGTCAGTGCTGTGGTGGCCATGGCAAGTGTGCTCTTAGTATTTCAACTTGGCCAACCGCGTATCTGGATGAGCATGAGTCGCGATGGGTTGTTACCAAAAAAGTTTTCAAGAGTTCATAAGAAATATCATACTCCGTCTTATGCAACCATTGTCACAGGATTTGTGGTCGCAGTGCCCGCTTTATTCCTGAACTTAACAATGGTGACTGATTTATGCAGCATCGGAACTCTCTTCGCATTTGTACTTGTATGTGCAGGCGTGTTGAAACTTGAAACCATGCCCGATCGTCCGAAAGGAAAATTCAGAACACCATATGTGAATTCAAAATACGTGATGCTTCCTCTCTTGATTGCGGCCATTGCTCTCAGTTTTACTTATAACAAAGAGAACACTATGAATTTTTTGACGAGTAAACCCAAATTAAATGATGCAACATCGTTAATCACTTCGATGAACAAAGAAGAAGTTACATCGCTGAAAGATTTTATCAGCAAAACAGACAGTGCCGGACTTGCAACAGCAAACAACGATGCGGAATCTTATCTCAGCGGTCTTGACGAAAGCCATTATGCATCCATTGTAACAGCTGCTCCTATTTCTGAAGACAAAAAATTTGAATCAGGATGGAATTTATTCAAACACAAAATTCCAACATGGATATTTATTTTAGTTACGCTGATGCTTATCTATTGGTCATTCAGAAAAAATCTTTCACTCATTCCATTGCTCGGACTCATCAGTTGCCTTTACATGATGAGTGAAATGGGTGTTACGAATTGGCTAGGATTCAGCATATGGTTGGTGGTAGGACTAATCATTTACTTTCTGTTCAGTTATAAGAATAGTAAGTTGAATGTGATAAAAATTTGATGTGCGTATTGCGATTTGCGTATTGCTACAAATGAACTGATGAACTAATAAACTAATTTACTATTGATAAAAAGAAAAACAATATTAATCACAAGAGCTACGACTGGTTTCGGAAAAGCGATTGCAACCTGGTTGAGTTAGGTTTTATAACCTATGCGTTTCCTTTCTTCCCATTTCCTTTGAGATATTTTTTCGTCTAATAGGTTTTCTAACGCTTCATATAATTGAGAAATATTTTCATCGTGGTTTCTTATTCTTTTTTTAATTTCCTGCAACTGCTTTTTTATATCGTGGCGGCTTAATACGATTCTCCTCACCTCAACAAAAGCCCGCATGATAGCAATGTTCATTTTTATTGCTCTAGCAGAATTCAGAACACCACTAAGCATGGCTACTCCTTGTTCAGTAAAGGCGTAAGGCAAAGAAATATTCGGTCGCCTCGCCGGATATGTCATCACAATTTGTGATGAGTTCATTTGAGTTAATGTATCAATTTGAGAGCGGATCATTTCATATTCCAAAGGTTTTAATTGAAACATAAAATCCTTGGGGAAGCGATCAATGTTGCGTTTTACTGCCTGATTTAGAACTCTTGTTTCAACTTCGTAGAGGACAGCTAAGTCAAAGTCGAGCATAACCCGCTCACCTCTCAATTCATAAATTCGCTTTTGAATGCTTTTGAGAATTTTCATGGTATAAAAATTTGAAAAGTTTTAAAACTTAAATATATAAAAATACAAGAATACTTACAAATGTGTTCTTACTTTTGAATCCTGTTAACTCTTACCATTTAACGAATTACTTTCTATGAAAACAATTCTCATAACTGGCGCTACAGCAGGGTTTGGAAAAGCGATAGCATACAAATTTGCTCAACACGGTTGCAACCTGATTATCACAGGAAGAAGAAGTGACCGCTTGAAAAAAATTGAAGATGATATCGTCTCCAGTTTCAATGTAAAAGTTCTGTCACTCTGTTTTGATGTGCGGAAAAAGAATGACGTGAACCAAGCGATCAACAATCTTCCCCATGACTGGAAAAAAATTGATGTCTTAGTAAACAACGCAGGTCTCGCTTCGGGATTGGCATTGATACAGGATGGTGACACAGATGACTGGGAAGTAATGATTGATACGAACATCAAAGGATTGCTTTACGTTTCACGCTGCGTGATGCCAATGATGATTGAAAACAAATCCGGCCACATCATTAACCTCGGATCAATAGCGGGAAAGGAGGCGTACCTGAAAGGAAATATTTACTGCGCCACCAAGTTTGCCGTTGATGCTATTTCAAAAAGCATGCGCATTGATTTATTGCAACATGGAATCAAAGTAACACAGATCAGTCCGGGTGCTGCCGAAACAGAATTTTCATTGACACGATTTAAAGGAGACGCTGCGCGTGCAAAAAAATCATACGAAGGATACACGCCACTTTCCGCGGAAGACATTGCAGACATTGTTTACTTCGCTGCAACTCGTCCTACTCATGTTGTGCTGAATGATATTGTGGTGACCCCGGTGGCACAAGCGAATACGACTTATTTTTTTAAGCAGCCGGAGAAAAGCAGTAACTAAGTAACTAAGTAACTAAGTGATTAAGTGACGAGGTGATTAAGTGACGAGGAGATTAAGTTCTGTACAAGCATCACACACTTGATTACTTAGTCACCCAGTCACTTCGTTACTTCGTCACCTCAAATTGTGATACACCGCCTGCACGTCATCATCTTCTTCAAACGTGTCCACTAACTTTAGCACTTCGTCCTGTTGCTGTTCGGTAAGTTCTACAAATGTATTCGGGATTCTTTCGAGCGAAGCTTTCTTCACTGTAATATTTTTTTCTTCCAACGCCTTTTGCATTTTACCAAAATCAGTAAACGTGGTGTAGATCAGAATTTCTTCTTCATCCACTTCAAGGTTATCAAGTCCGTGATCAATCAATTCAAGTTCGAGATCTTCAGGATTCACATTTTCTTTTGCAATTCTGAAAACACCTTTCCGGTCAAACATAAAATCAAGTGATCCTGTTTTTCCCAGCACACCATTGCCTCTTGAAAAATGCATCCGGACGTTTGCAACGGTTCGTGTCGGATTATCGGTTGCAGTTTCAATGACGAGACCTACTCCATGCGGACCATATCCTTCATACACGACTTCATCAAAACTGCCGGCTTCTTTTGAAGATGCACGCTTGATCGCGTTCTCCAAACGATCTTTCGGCATGTTCGCGCCTCGTCCGTTTTGTATTGCCTGGCGAAGCCGCGGGTTGTTATTCGGATCAGGACCACCCTGCTTTACAGCAATGGCAATTTCCTTTCCGATCTTCGTAAATGTTTTTGCCATCTTGTCGAAGCGGGCAAACATTTTATGTTTTCTTTTCTCAAATACGCGTCCCATATTATTTGACTGAAAATAATTTCTGCAAATTTATTTTAAAAAAGTTTGTGGACAAATTTATTGGTTGATTGGTATATTGGTTCATCAGTTCATTGAATTTATCAACTAATGAACAATCGTCTATGATAAAAAAAAATTTGCTTACCTAATCATGGTCACATGCCCGATGTACTCATGCGGCTTGTCTTTCATGTCAGTAACGAGGATTTTGTAGACGTACACATCGTTCTGAACGGGATCATCCACTTTCCCGTTCCATGGCTTGTTGTAATCGCCTGTGGAATAAATAATTTTTCCCCAGCGATTGAAAATATACATAGTATACGATTTAATAAAAGTACCATAACCCTGAAAAGAATCATTGACACCGTCACTGTTCGGAGTAAACGAATTCGGAATATAGAATGTAAATTCATTTTCTATCCTCACCAATCCTTTAACGGTGTCAAGGCAACCGAAGGCTGAAGTAACATACAAGGTAATTTCATATGTTCCGGTATCCCTGTAAGTATGATACGGATCTGTTTCCTTTGAAGAAGCACTTCCGTCACCGAAATCCCATGCATAACTAATAGCATCAGAGGAAGTATTGTCAAAATTAATGAGCGAAGACCACACAGGAGCAACTGCGGGAGTAGGTTCAAAAGCCGCGTTGGGCTTAGGATGCACAGTAATCAGATTCGTGTAAAAAGTATCTGCCGGACATCCTTCGGATGTAATCGCCCTCAGCGCAACGGTGTAAACTCCTGCATGATTGAATACATGCACAGGAGAAACGTTTGCATCAGAAGGTGGATCCGAGAAAAACCATTGATAGATATTCAATACACCTGTACTTCGGTTGGAGAACTGAACGGCTAACGGTTCACAGCCTTCAGTGATAGAAGGACGAAAATCTGCAACCGGGCTTTCATACACAATTGCAGTATCAACATACGGAACTGCAGGACAGTTATTCCATGCTGCATTGAGGATAACAGGAAATGATCCGATGCTTGAATAGCTTACCTGTGGCGGATTCTGCTGGCTACTGGTTGATCCCGGATCTGCAAAGCTTCCAAAATTCCAATGATATTGTGTTCCGCTTACAAAATTTCCACCGGCAACAAAAGTGAACCGGTTTCCATCGAAACATTGTGGCGTCTGATCGTTGAAATTAATTATCGGAGTCGGATTGATCGTTACAGCAACTGTGTCTTTATTTATACAGCCGTAAATGTTTTTTGAAATAAGAACATAGGGCCTGACAAGTGTCGTGGTTCGGATGGTTGTTGCGATAGATGTAACGCTTGCTGTTGAATCAGACAAATCAATTGTAGGAGACCATTGATAGGTTAACCCTGCTTGAGCAACAGATCCGACATGTGCAATAATCCCGGAACAAACTGTATCATCAAGTCCTGCATTTACCGGAGGAATATCAGAAACAATTAATGAATGATTTGTCAACGATGAAATACATCCGTTTTGATTGATGATGAGTGAAACAAGCGGTGACTTTGCTGAATCCCAAACTACTGAATAAGGGCCTTGTCCTGATCCTGATCCTGACAAAATACGTGCATTGTCAAAGCTCCATGAATACGTTGCTGAAGCAGGCGCTGAACCTAAATACGTGATTGCAGCAGGCCTATGTATACAAACATACGGAGGCAACACAAACGGAGAGACTGGAACAGGTTTGATCAATACAGGAAATACAGTTGTATCCCTGCAACCATTTTGTGAAACGATGAGATTGATGGTATCATTTTGAGCAATGCTCCACTTTAATCGATAAGGTCCTTGTCCTATACCGGAAACTATCGAAGCGTTTCCAAAGTTCCATGTAAAGGTTGCTCCGGCGATGGATGTTCCTGTAAACGAAACATCATTCGAATCATATAGGCAGATTATTGGCGTTGTTGTCATCGCAGAAACAGGAACTGCATTCACCGTAACAGGAAAATTTGTTATCGGTGATACGCAACCGTTCTGTGTGACCGTAAGAGAAAGTATATAAGGACCAGGTGTATTCCAACGAATTGAATACGGTCCTTGCCCGGAACCGAAAAGCACATTCGCTCCTGCAAAGTTCCATGCATAGTTTGCTGACGCAACAGCAGAGCCTGTATAAGTGACAGGAAGAAGATCACCAGCGCAAACTGCCGGAAGAGCAATAAACGGAGAAGTTGGAATCGGTTTTATCAGAACAGGAAACAAAGCAGTATCCCTGCAACCATTCTGAGAAACTATAAGATGAACGGTATCACTTTGTGCAGTATTCCATTTTAATCTATAAGGTCCCTGCAATGAACCTGAAATTACAGAAGCGTTTCCAAAGTTCCATGTAAAGGTTGCTCCGGCGATGGATGTACCTGTAAATGAAACATCGTTCGAATCATACAAACAGATCGAAGGAGTTGTTGTCATCGCCGAAACAGGAACTGCATTCACCGTAACAGGAAAATTTGTTATCGGTGATACGCAACCGTTCTGTGTTACCGTAAGAGAAAGTATATAAGGAGCAGGTGTATTCCAACGAATTGAATACGGTCCTTGTCCGGAACCGGAAAGCACAGTTGCTCCTCCAAAGTTCCATGCATAGTTTGCTGACACAACAGCCGAGCCTGTATAAGTTACCGGAAGCAGATCACCTGCACAAACTGCAGGAAGAGCAATAAACGGAGAAGTCGGAATCGCATTGATTAAAACATGATACTCTGTCGTGTCGCTGCAACCGTTTTGCGAAACGATCAATTGTGTGGAATCTATTCCGGGACTATTCCACTGCAACGAGTATGGACCCTGACCCGTTCCCGACAACACGGTAGCATTTCCGAAACTCCAGTTATATGTTGCTCCTGCAATGGCAGTACCGCTGAATGTAAAAACATCAGGCTGTGATTCACATACAACGGGAGTAGCTGCAATGTTCGCTATAGGATTTGCATTGACAGTTATCGGAAGAGGAACTGCAACCGCAGTACATCCGAGCGGATCAGTGACAGAAAGGGTGACGTTTTTGTTTCCTGCAGTATTCCACTTCACCATATAAGGTCCGCCTCCGCTTCCTGAAACAACAGTTCCTCCGTTAAAATTCCAGAGAAAGTTTGAAAGCGGATTTGCAGATCCGGCATAAGAAATTTGCAACGGTGTTCCGTCACAAACAATTCCACCCGACAAAACTGCTACGGCTGCACTGGCATTGACTTGAATTTGTACCTTGAAAACATCCGTGCAGCCATTTGCATTCGTTGCCGAAAGTGAAACTGTATAAAGACCCGCTGTATTATATACATGCGCTTCGTTCGTGTTGCCTGAAAGTGCTGATCCATCTCCAAAGTTCCATGAATAGACCATTCCCGGCGTACTCGTATTCGTAAACGTCATGGGCGTTCCTGCCTGAAGAGGAGATGCAGGAGTAAAAGTAAAACCGGATGTTGGTGACGGAACTACGTGTACCACCATGTTGGTGGTAGTGGTCAATGGTGGAACTCCATTGTCTGTTCCTGAAAAGGTGATGTTCTGAAAACCTAAATCAGCATTCAGTCCGATCAGCTGCACCATCATGTTCGCAGTATTTCCCGGAACATTGCTAAGAACTGACGCACCCGTCATCGTATTCCCATTGAATGCTGCACTGGTTGTCTGATCTTGCTCAGGCGAAAAATATTTAGCAGGCATCAGCAACGTGTCCCCGACACATAATTGAAGCGTATCACACACACGCAATGCATTCACGATCGGAGCAATGTTGTTTCCGCTGAAACAGATATTGAAATAAAAAGACTGGTTGTCCAGCCAACTCACTCCATCAGCATTTCCAAACGGACCATCAAAAGCAGTTCCTGCAGTATCGAACCTACCGAGTTGTATGTAGTCAGTAAGGTTTCCGCGATTCACTCCCACGGTAGCAGGTTCTCCGCCAAACCCATTCACTCCGCCGGAAGCATTTCCTGTCGTCCATTGCATGTCCTGGTAACAGAACGATGTATTCTGTCCTGATGGTAAAATTGGATCAAGCCCATCAGTCATGATCAGCTGAAAAGTATTTACTTTATCAGCGTGTGTATTGTAATAACCGACATGATCCCACTGCACAGCAAGATATGTTGGCGTGAGTTTGTAATACACGAGGCCACTTAATAAATTACGTGTATCAACGTCACCCCAGAAAGGAGCGACCATTACAAAATCAGGACTTGGAAAAGAGTCAGCGGTAAAAGTTGAATACGGTGAACCAAAGGAAACATTTCCGTTGTTGTTGATGAATAATTTTGTGAGAGGATTTCCGTAAAAACAAAAGTTAAAAGGAAGTGTCACCGTATCAGTCGACCAATCATCATTTCTGTAAAGAGGAGCAGTTCCCGGGCCGCCATTATCTCCGCTTCCATCGAACGAACAGATGTGCCAGGAAGTATCGCGCGTCAACCAGCAATTGCAGGAAGATGGTGTTGGATTAATAATATTATGGTTAGGGGGCGTTACGCGAAATGTTTCATGAGGACCGAAATTAAAAAAACGCTCATCTTTCGGTAACCGACCTTCCGCTTTCATCCACTCTATGACCTTCATGTCCACAGTTTTTACATCTCGTTGAGCAAATGCAGTGTGGGCAAAAAAGAAAATCAGACACGTAAGAAGTCGCAACAGGAAAAAGATTCGGGCATTCATGTCCGCATTCGTGTAGAGAATAGTTACTGTTTGGTAATGAAAGAGTTTACGTGTGAGGCTCTCCAAAGATAGAAAAGTTCTCCGTATAGAATCTGGAGGCTATATTAAGTTGACTTATTTATCCCCCCCTGTTATCTCGAATGAAATCATAACAGTTTAAAATTCCGTTTCTCCACATAAAAAACCCCGGTGGAGTGCCGGGGTTTTGTTTTACTTTAAGAATATTGAGGGTTAGTTATCATCATCCTCTGCTTTATCTTTAATGGCCTTCGCTTCAGCCTCGCTGCCCGGCTTTCCGATCACTTTGTATTTTCCCTGTCCCGCAAGAATGGACGAGTAAAGAGTATTATCGTTGAGCGTTTCGATTGCTTTCTTCAAATCGGAATCATATTTAAAATCAGCTTCCAGCCTGCCCTTCTGGTAGTAATAACGCGAAGCAATTTCCGTTTCCAGGATTTCCTTGATCTCATCACGGTGATGCATCAGGTCCTGTTGCTTGGTGTCATCCATCTTTTTCTTCAGCGATGTAAACTCTGATTCAAGTAGTGAAAAATATTTTTCCTTTTCCGCAGCTGTCTTTAATTCTTCCAGTCTTTTCTCACTCTGATTTTTGTAATCGTATTTTTTTCCATCAATAAATTTAATGAAGTCATTGTACTCTGCATCACTCATGCTAAAATCTTTCGCTACAGAAATGCTTGGATGTTCCCTCACATACTTGCTTGCATAGTCGAAGAAGATGAAATTGGAAGCAAGCGCCTGCGAAACGCTGCTGAAAGTTTTGCGTTCCGTGAATACATCAGGATAAATGCCGCTTCCGTCATACACCGAACGTCCGCCTTTAGTTTTGTATTCGTGCATCAATGAATCCGGAACATGCTCCACGCTTCCATCAGTATTGCGATGCGTGTAATCCAATGCCTGGATACATCGTCCGCTTGGAGTGTAATATTTTGCAATCGTAACTTTCAGCAAGGTGTTGTAAGAAAGATTGTACGTCTGTTGCACGAGTCCTTTTCCGAACGTACGCTGACCGACAATTACACCTCGATCAAGTTCCTGCATTGCTCCGGTAACAATTTCAGATGCTGAAGCAGAACCTCTGTCAACCAGCACCACCAATGGAATCTGCGCATCAACAGGAAGTTTGCTTGCAATGTATTCCATGTTCATTTCTTTTATTTTTGCTTTCTGGTTGACGATCTTTTGTCCTTTGTCAACGAAGAGATTGACGATCTCAACCGCTTCACGCAGCAATCCTCCTCCATTGCCACGGAGATCCAGAATGAGGTATTTCATTTTCGGATTTTGTTTTAGCGAAACAAGTCCTTCCTTCACCTGGTCAGCAGCATCTTCCAAAAACTGGTTCAGTTTGATGTAACCCGTATTCTCATTCACCATTCCATAAAAAGGAACGTTCTTGAATTTTATTTCATCACGGATAATTATTTTCTCGATCGGCTTCGGTTCTCCTTCACGTTGAAAAATAATTTTCACTGTAGTTCCTTTTTGTCCTTTCATGAATTCAGTGACGTCATCTACCTTCTTACTCTTCGTGGAATTTCCGTTCACCGATAAAATTTTATCACCCACACGCACATCTGCTTTCTGCGCGGGGAATCCTTCGTACAATTCGCTGATTTCAATGTCACCGTTTCGTTGCTGCACGAGCGCTCCGATGCCACCATACTCTGCTGAGATATGTGTCATCCGGTAATCTTCAATGTCTGACTCAGGAATGTAAACCGTATATGGATCAAGAGTCTTCAACATGCCGTCAATCCCGGCTTTCATCAATGATCCCGGCTGGATGCTGTCTACGTAATACGTATTTACATCGCGGAAAAGAGTAGTGAAAATATCGAGGTTCTTGGAGATCTCAAAGTAATAATCTTCCACCATTGTGAAACTCAGGAACGATCCTGCAGCAATGGACAACGTGATAATATAAAGTTTTTTTCTCCGGATGAAATTTTTCAATCGCAACATCATGATAAAGGATTTAGGTTTTTGTAAATTGGGCAAGACGGCTATTATACTGCAAGAACTGAAAAAGGTTGAACATATTTTGTTAAGCAAAGTTAATTCAAAAAATGGTTCAATAGTTCGTTCGTTCAATGGTTCAATAGTTTATCAGTTCATTGGTTGAATAGATTGAGGTGATTAAGGAAAGAGAGAAAGTGGGAGAGGGAGAAAGTGTGTCCCAGCTAATTTACTAATAACCAATGAACCGATAAACTATTGAACCAAAAAACCAACTACCAACCTCTTCTATCCTTTAACGAAGTGATGTGCGCCAAATGATGCTTGCTATGCCATGCATACAAAGCAAGCGTCCAGCGCAATTCCATTTCCCGCTTTAATTCAGGATGAAAAAATTTTCTTTTGAGATCGTCTTCGCTTAATGCTTTCAGGAAATACACCCACCGTTTGTGAAGCGCTTCGAGCAAATTCAGTGAAAGTTCAACTGGTGAGTGCTTTCCATCTTCCATTTCAGCCCACAGTTTTTCCAAATAAGGTTTGATAACCGGAAGATCTTCCGTCATGGCAAGTTTAAAACGAATGTAGCTGTTGAGGTGACTGTCCACCACATGATGCACGACTTGTCTTACCGTCCAGCCTTCTTCACGATACGGTGTATCAAGTTGTTCATCATTGAGATTGCTCACAGCATCGCGTAACTTTTTTGGCAACTCATCTATCGTCTGAATCCATTCGTCCGTCAGTTGTTTTGAAAATGTATCGGGAGCTTTAAATTTTCCGACAGGATATTTTTGTGATTCGAGATCAGTGGTTATCATCTTTGTATTTTTTATTTTTTATTTGTTATTTTTTATTTGTTATTTTTTTCAAACTTCCTATTTCGTCATTCAGGAGGAATCAAACTTACCACTTCGTCATTCAGGAGGAATCTATTTAGCTATAGCCTCTGAGTTTCTCTATTAAAAATCAACAAGTTTATTTTTTTCCGGCATTACCATTATGCAAGCACGAATTTACACACAATTAACCTTCCATGTTCATGAAAAATAGTAATATTACTTTTGGAAGAGTGACGGAGTAACGAAGCTACTTAATTACTTAGTCACTTAACATTACCTTGTCACCTAACCACTTCGTCACCTCGTCACTCAAAATCATGTCCCCACTAAAGAAACCTCTAACCTACTTTCTCCTATTGACCTGCATTTACTCCTGCAAACCCAGGCAGAAAGCAGATTCCATCTTTTACAATGGAAAAATCTATACCGTTGATTCTTCTTTTACAACTGGCGAAGCATTTGCAGTGAAAGATGGAAAAATTATCAGCGTTGGAAAGTCGAGTGACTTGTTGAATGAATTTGATGCGAATGAGGAACAAGACTTGCAAGGCAAGCCAGTATATCCGGGATTCATTGATGCGCATTGTCATTTCTTCGGTTATGCTAGTGATTTAGTAAAAGCTGATCTCTATGGAACGAAATCGTTTGAAGAAATTCTCGAGAGACTCGTTGAGTTTTCAAAGACAAACAAATTCTCGTGGCTGCTCGGTCGCGGCTGGGATCAAAACGACTGGGCGGTAAAAGAATTTCCATCCAAAGAAAAATTAGACAGTTTGTTTCCAACCATTCCTGTTTATCTCATGCGCATTGACGGTCATGCTGTGCTCTGTAATGAGGTTGCATTGAAACAAGCAGGCATTACTATCAAAACAAAAATCAGTGGCGGAGAAGTCGAAGTAAAAAACGGGAAGCTCACAGGTATTCTCATCGACAACGCTGTTGAAATCATGAACAGGAAAATTCCTTCTTTCTCAAAAGAGTTGAACACACATAGCTTGCTCGAAGCACAAAAAAATTGTTTCGCAGCCGGACTCACTACTGTGGACGATGCCTC
>JAYTXY010000210.1:0-7907 GCA_043742705.1 Bacteroidota bacterium | reverse complement strand
AACGGAAGCGGAAAGCACAACAACTGGAGTCTCGGAACAAATACAGGAAAAAACCTTCTGTCGCCGGGATCAACTCCTAAATCAAATCTGCAGTTCCTTACGTTCTTCATCAATACAATTAAAGCTGTGTATGAACATGCTGATCTGTTGCGAGCCAGCATTGCATCTGCTGGTAATGATCATCGTCTTGGCGCGAATGAAGCACCTCCAGCCATCATGAGCATTTTCCTGGGAGGACAATTGAGCAGCGCACTGGATGAAATAGAGAAAAGTGTGAAGGATAAAAAGATGAGTCCTGAAGAAAAGACTGCACTCAAACTTAACATCGGAAAAATTCCTGAAATCTTATTAGATAATACGGATCGTAACCGAACCTCACCATTTGCATTCACAGGAAATAAATTTGAATTCCGTGCTGTTGGATCATCAGCAAATTCATCGAACCCGATGATGGTACTGAATGTGATTGTTGCCAACCAACTCACGGAATTCAAAAAGGAGACAGATGCATTGATTAACAAAGGCATTAAGAAGGACGAAGCGATTTTAAAAGTCCTCCGTCAGTATATTGTTGATTCGAAAAATATTCGTTTCGAAGGAAATGGATATGGAGAAGAGTGGATGAAAGAAGCAAAGAAACGTGGCTTGAGCAACATCACAACAACTCCTCCTGCATTGGACGCTTTTGTGTCAAAAAAATCAATCAAGTTGTTTGAAGACAACAGCATTTTCTCTCACCGTGAAATTGAAGCGCGTCATGAAATCATGTTGGAGACGTACATCAAAAAAATCCAGATCGAAGCACGCATTATTGGTGATCTTGCCATCAATCACATCGTTCCTCCGGCTATTAAATATCAGACAGAGCTTGCAGCAAATGTGGAATCATTAAAAAGCATTGGTATGAAACCTGAAGTTTATTCTACACAGCTGGAAATGATCCGTGAAATTTCAGAACACATCCAGGTTATTTCATCCAACGTATTTGAGATGATTGAATCCAGAAAGAAGGCAAATAAAATTGAAAACGTGAGAGAGAAAGCAGTGGCTTATTGCGACAAAGTAAGAGCGTACTTTGATCCGATTCGTGAGCATGTTGACAAACTGGAATTGCTTGTGGATGATGAACTCTGGCCATTGGCAAAATATCGCGAATTAGTGAGTATTCGTTAAGCATTTTTCAACAGAATTATGCAACCCGGAAGGTCGTACTTCCGGGTTTTCTTTGTTTAAACAAAATTAAGTGGGCTCAATATATTTTTTTATATTCGCGTCATGCTTTGAATTGCTTAAAATTATTTTTTTCTTTGTCAGATTAAAGACTCTCTAACCGAAACTTAATAGCCTAATTAAACATTGATATGAAAATTTTAAAATGGGTTGCATATTTCATCATCGGATTGGTAACAGTGGCAACTTCCTATGCTCAGAAAGGAGCAAGTTCCGCTGCTGATGGGGCTTTTAGCAAGGGAGATTACTACGATGCCGTTCCGCTTTATAAAAAGGCATTCAGCAAGGAGAAGAATAAGGCAAAAAAAGCGGAGATACTTTTCAAGACTGCAGAGTCTTATCGAATGGTCAATGACTTTAAAAATCAAGAAGTTTGGTACGATAAAGCGATTAAGGGTGGGTACAAGGAGCCAATCGCACTTCTTCGCCTGGCAGACGCTTTAAAATTTAACGGAAAATATGACGAAGCCATTGTAAAATACAACGCATACAAAAGCGCAGCATCTTCTGATCCACTCGGTGAAGATGGAGTTAAATCGTGCGAGCAGGCGCAGAAATGGAAAGACAAGCCAACCCGCTACAAAGTTGATAACATGTCACCTCTTAATTCCAAATACAACGACTTCGGAACTGCTTATTCGAACAAAGATCATCGTGCTGTAATTTTTACTTCTTCAAGAGAAGAATCAATTGGAAAAAATAATGACGGTGGAACAGGTGAGAAATTCCAGGATTTGTTTGAAGCGAGTGTTGATAAAAAAGGAAAGTGGAGCAATCCAAAACCTCTGCTTGATCCGATTAATACAAATGCAAACGATGGCGCTGCATCACTTGATAAGAAAGGTAACGACATGTTCTTTACCCGTTGCGATTTTGAAAAAGGGAAAGTTGGTTTCTGTGAAATTTATTATTCAAAACGTAAAGGTCAGACTTGGGATGCTCCTAAGTTAATTCCACTTTCAGGTGATAGCGCAACAGTTGGTCAACCGAGTTTGTCAGCTGATGAACAGACTTTGTATTTTGTTTCAGATATGCCGGGTGGACAAGGTGGAAAAGATATCTGGATGAGTACATATGAGAAGAAATCTAAATCATGGAGTGCCGCTGTTAACCTCGGGAATAAAGTGAATACTCCGGAAGACGATATGTTCCCTTTCATCGCATCCGACAATACGCTTTACTTCGCATCCAAAGGTCATGTAGGTATGGGAGGCTTTGATATTTTTAAAACCAAAGCGAGCGGTGGAGGAATTTGGGATGAGCCGGCTAACGTGAAATACCCACTCAATACTTCGGCAGATGATTTTGCATTTGTCATTGACGACAGCAACGATCGCGGCTATCTAAGTTCAAACCGTGAAGGTGGTAAAGGAGGAGATGATATTTATTCATGGACGTTGCCACCGCTGGTATTCACTGTGTCAGGAAAAGTTTTTGATGCTGACACAAAAGCGAATCTTGAAGGCGTAAGCATTGAGCTTTTTGGTAGTGACGGGACTTCTGTTCCTTTCAAGACTGATAAAACAGGCGTGTACAAATTCGATCTGAAACCGGAAACGAGTTACAAAGTTTCTGCAACGATGAAGGAATACCTGAACAAATACATTGAAGTTTCTACCATTGGTGTTGAAGTATCAAAGGATTTTATTGGTGATTTCAACTTTGCAATGAAATCAACCCGTAAGCCAATTGAGTTACCGAACATTCTTTACGATCTTGGTAAATGGGATCTTCGTCCGGAATCAAGAGTCGCGCTTGACGGGCTCGTGCAGACAATGAATGACAATCC
Organism: Bacteroidota bacterium; assembly: GCA_043742705.1. Lineage (GTDB taxonomy): Bacteria > Bacteroidota > Bacteroidia > AKYH767-A > 2013-40CM-41-45 > JAPLDA01. The sequence goes on along the minus strand of JAYTXY010000210.1, from coordinate 4,888 downwards.
AACAATTGTGATTGAGCTTGGATCTCACACGGATTCACGTCCGATTCCGATGACTAATGATACACTTTCACAAAGACGTGCGCAGTCGGTTGTGGATTATCTCATCGAAAAAGGTGTGGAGGTGGATCGTCTTAGACCACGCGGTTATGGTGCGCGTGAACCACGTACGTTGAATAACGACCTCGGTCATTTCAAAACCGGAGATGTTCTTACGGATGACTTCATCAACAAAATAAAAGCAAAAGATCAGAAGGAAGAAGCACATCAGTTGAATCGGAGAACGGAGTTCAAAGTGCTTCGCAACAATTATGTGAAAGGACAGAAAGCAGAAGACAATGTTCCTGTGAAAGGAACAGTGGTTGATTCCACTGGTGCTAAACTAACTCCGACAGAAGATACTTCAAATCCAATAAAAGTCGAGGCAACTGAAAAGCCGAAAGAAGAACCAGTGGTAAAAGAACCCGGAAAAATTTATGTTTCCGAGAAGAAAGATACATACATGTCTATTGCCAGAAAATTCGGCATGCAGATGAAGGATCTTAAAGCATTGAATGGTTTGAAGGGAGAACAACTGTATGAGGGAATGGAATTGAAAGTTGAAAAAGACGGAAACTATACAGACTTCGATGCTAAGTTTTATACACTTGAAAAAGGAGAAGATAGTTACTCTAAGGTAGCGAAGAAGTTAAATCTGAAATCAGGTGATTTAAAGAAACTGAACAAAGAGATTGACGAAGATACTTTCCGCCCGGGTAAAAAGATCAGGATAGCTAAGTAGCGTTTATAAAATAGTTGAAAGCGTTCTGTCAGTTCCTGGCGGAGCGCTTTTCATTTTTACGGTCATCATGAATCAGAAGTCAAAATATGAATCGCGTGGAGTGAGCGCTTCGAAGGAAGATGTACATCGTGCGATTTCTATGATTGATAAAGGACTTTTTCCCAAAGCATTCTGCAAAATTGTTCCCGATTATTTCGGAAACGATGAAGCGTATTGTGTTGTCATGCATGCTGACGGAGCGGGAACGAAATCATCGCTTGCCTATGCATATTGGAAAGAGACCGGTGATCTCTCAGTGTGGAAAGGAATCGCACAGGATGCAATCATTATGAATGTTGATGATCTTCTTTGTGTTGGAGCAACTGAAAATATTCTCCTTTCGTCTACCATTGGAAGGAATAAGAATTTGATTCCCGGTGAAGTTGTCTCAGCGATCATTAACGGAACAGAAGATGTTCTTGAAATGCTTCGTTCACATGGAATCTCGATTCACTTAACGGGCGGAGAAACAGCGGATGTCGGTGATCTTGTCAGAACAATTATTGTTGATTCAACGGTCGCGTGTAGAATGAAAAGAAGTGATGTGATCGACAATGCAAATATCAAAGCCGGAGATGTGATTGTTGGTTTTGCATCCTTCGGACAAGCTTCTTACGAAACAGAATACAACAGCGGAATGGGAAGTAATGGTTTAACTTCCGCAAGACACGATGTGTTCAGTAAAGAAGTCGGAAAAAAATATCCGGAAACATTTGATCATTCAATCGCGGAAGAATTCTGTTACTCAGGATCTCAAAGGCTCACTTCGCAATACGCAATACGCAATGCGCAATACGCAATTGCTAAGCTGGTCTTATCTCCAACGCGCACGTACGCTCCTGTTATGAAAAAAATATTTGAACAACATCGTGGAAGAATTCACGGTTTGGTTCATTGCAGCGGAGGCGGACAAACCAAGGTGCTACATTTTGTAGATCAGGTTCATGTAATTAAGGATAATTTATTTCCTGTTCCGCCATTGTTCATGCTGATTCAGGAAGAAAGCAAAACAAGCTGGCAGGAAATGTACAAAGTCTTTAACATGGGACACCGGATGGAAATTTATTGTGACAAGAATGACGCACAATTTATGATTGATGCTGCAAGGTCATTTAATATTGACACGCAGATTGTAGGAAGAGTAGAAGCAGGGGAAAAAAAGCTGACAATAAAATCAGAGCATGGAACATTCTTCTATTAATTAGCTCACGGCAAATAGTCCACGATTTCAATCGTGGGTGCCGGAGGAAAAATGAAAATCGAAAAACCGTTTCAACGGTTTCATTGACGAAGCAAAACAGTAAATAAAAAATGTTATTAGAAAAATTAGAAGCAATTAAAAAAAGATTCCAGGAAGTGGAGCTGGAACTCAGCAATTCGGATGCAATGTCCGACATGAAACGTTTTGCACAGTTGAATCGTGAATACAAAGAACTTCAGAAAATTGTGGAGATCTATCATGTCTATAAAAATGTTCAGAGCAATCTCGAGCATTCCAAAACAGTTGTTGCCAACGAGAAGGACGATGAGTTTCGTGAGATGGCAAAAATTGAACAAGATGAACTCACTAAACAAAGCGAAGAATTGGAAGAAGAAATTCGCGTGATGCTCATTCCTGCCGATCCTGAAGATGGAAAAGATGCCATCGTGGAAGTCCGCGCAGGAACCGGCGGTGATGAAGCGAGTATTTTTGCAGGAGATCTTTATCGCATGTACACGCGCTTCTGTGAACGGAAAGGATGGAAGATTGAATTGGTCGATTATACACAGGGAACTGCAGGCGGATTTAAAGAAGTTATCATCAACGTTCACGGAGAAGGTGCATATGGAATTTTAAAATACGAAAGTGGAGTGCATCGCGTGCAACGTGTTCCGCAAACGGAAACACAGGGACGAGTGCATACTTCCGCAGCTTCAGTAGTCGTGTTGCCAGAAGTTGATGAGTTTGATGTAGACATCAAGCCAAATGAGATACGGAAAGATTTATTTTGCTCGCAAGGTCCAGGCGGACAGTCGGTGAATACAACATATTCTGCAGTGCGACTCACACATCTTCCTACGGGAATTGTGGCGCAATGCCAGGATGAAAAATCACAGATTAAAAATTATGCGAAAGCGTTGCAGGTGTTGCGCGCACGTATTTATGAAGTGGAGTTGAACAAACGGATGGAAGAACGTTCGAAGAAAAGAAAGACAATGGTTTCCACCGGTGACCGTTCTGCGAAAATCCGGACGTACAATTATCCTCAGAGTCGGATTACCGACCATCGCATTGGAATGACAACTCACAACCTTCCGACTTTTGTAGATGGCGACATCGAAGCCATGATTGAAGCGATGCAGTTGGCTGAAAATGCGGAGCGGTTGAAAGAAGGTGTTGTGTAATTCCGAAAAAATTATTTCTTAACTTTAAACAATATTGACTCATTGACGATTTTTACATTGACGATTTCGTCTTTTATCTTTAATGATCCAATCGTCAATGACACAATCGTCAATGCTACAATCTGGTAAATGAAACAATATCTTATTGATACTTTCAAATACAACGATTATGCGAACAAGCGCATGATTGAAAAAATAGGAGAGCTTCCTGATAAAACCGAGTGCATAAAATTTATCAGTCACCTTATCAATTCACAAAACAAATGGATGGCAAGAGTCACGAACCAACCCAACTCGCAACACATGAGTTGGTGGGATCCTGTTTATTCATTTGAAGATTTGTCGATGGCGTGGAATCATAGTCTTCAAACCTGGATTGATTTTTTAGAAGGTAAAAAGGAAGAAGATCTTTTTGAAGAAGCACGATTCATTGGTTTTGATGGCGGAGAATGGGCTGCAAAAATAAAGGACATTGCGTTGCAGTTAAATTATCATTCCATCCATCATCGTGCTCAAATGCAAACAATCATCCGGAAACAGGGCCTTGAACCTGAGTTTGTGGATTACATCGGAACCGTCTATAAAAAACTGAGTTGATATTTTTACTTCGATGAAACGAAGAAATTTTATTTACCTGTCATTAACCTCCATCGCCATGGCATCACTTTCTTCATTCCGTAAAATTACTGACGAGTTAGAAACCACCGATTCGAAAATGCCCGTGTTGTTTGTCGGTCACGGAAACCCGATGAATGCTGTCGAAGAAAATGAGTTCAGCAAAGCGTGGAAAAAAATGGGAGAGGAGCTTCCGTTACCGAAAGCAATTCTTTGTGTGAGTGCTCACTGGCAAACCAAAGGAACAAAAGTAACTGCGATGGAAAAACCGAAAACGATTCATGATTTCTATGGCTTTCCTCAGAACTTGTTTGATAAACAATACAATGCTCCCGGTTCTCCGGAGTTTGCAAAAGCAACTCAACAAGCGGTAAAAAAATCTCACGTAGAGCTTGATTATGAATGGGGACTTGATCATGGCTGCTGGAGCGTATTGTCAAGGATGTTTCCCGGTGCTGACATTCCTGTTTTTCAGTTATCGCTTGATTATACACAATCACCGCAATATCATTACGACCTTTCAAAGGAACTTGCTGAGTTGAGAAAGAAAGGTGTGCTTATCATCGGTAGTGGAAATATTGTACACAACCTCGGCAAGATGCAATGGAACGATTCCGTCTACGACTGGGCAACAGAATTCGATGAGGAGATTAAGAAGAATATTCTCAGCGGCAATCATCAACCCATCATACAATATGAAAAGTTTGCTGCTGCAAAATTGGCCGTTCCCACCAACGAACATTACCTTCCATTGTTGTACACGCTGGCTCTTCAGGATAAAAAAGATTCTCTTTCTTTCTTCACTGAAAAAACGATGATGGGATCAATCTCTATGCGTAGCGTGAAAATCGGTTAGGAGATGAGATGTGAGATATTCAATTAACCTGTCAAGTGCTTCGCGACCTGTCAGGTTGTGAACTTTTTTTCTACTTTAAATAAGTGCTTTAAAGTATTTATCTCCACAGCCTGCTTATATTTGTATTGATGAAGAAGATTTTATCATGTCTCTTTTTCTTAACAAGTGCCACATTTGTCTTTTCGCAAGGGATGGATAATGTATGGATTTTGGGG
>JAYTXY010000209.1:0-8497 GCA_043742705.1 Bacteroidota bacterium | reverse complement strand
GTCCGGTGAGTACAGTGATGCCTTACAAAACTGCTGCTGAAGCTGCCGAACTTGCAAAGATGGGTCGTGGAAGTTTGGTTGGCTCGTTGTTTACAGCAGACGATAAATTTGCAAAAGAAATTGTTCTCGGTGCGGCTTCAATGCACGGCAGAATGGTAATCATAAATAAAAACAGTGCTGCTGAATCAACAGGTCACGGTTCTCCGTTGCCGCATTTAGTTCACGGTGGTCCGGGTCGTGCTGGTGGAGGTGAAGAGATGGGCGGAATGCGCGGTGTGAAACATTACATGCAGCGTACGGCTTTGCAAGGTTCTCCAACTACGCTCATGCATATCATGAATACATATTTGCCTGGAGCTGAAACTAAGGAAGATGTCATTCATCCGTTCAGAAAATATTTTGAAGAAATTAATGTAGGTGATACACTCATTACACATAAACGTACAGTTACAGAAGCCGACATTGTAAACTTTGCCGGCATCAGCGGAGATTTCTTTTATGCGCACACAGATGAGACAGCATTGGAAGGAAGCATCTTTGAAAAGCGCGTGGCTCACGGCTACTTTGTAATTGCAGCAGCAGCCGGTTTATTCGTTGACCCGAAGAAAGGTCCGGTGTTGGCAAACTACGGTCTCGACAATCTACGTTTCACGCAGCCTGTGTATGTCGGTGATACCATCGGAGTAAAGCTTACCTGTAAAACAAAGACAAAAAAGGAAGATCGCGAAGGACAAATACCACAAGGAGTTGTAGAGTGGGACGTAGTTGTCTCGAATCAACGAAATGAAACAGTCGCAGTCGAAACAGTTTTAACCTTAGTGGCATCCAAACAATAATCACATATCGCATCCCGATACTTCGGGACTCACATCTCACTACTCATATCACACTACGCATAATACACGAATTCAAAAACACACAAAACCATGCTGTACGAGACACTTGATCGCTTCGAAAAGAAGTTCGCTTACCTGAAGAAAAAAGGTTTGCGCGTTAACGGGCTCAAGATGATTGATCCGAAACGAAAAAAACACGTGATTGATATCAGCCGTCCGCTGATATTTGATAACCGGATACTTCCGAAATCGTATGAAGGACTTGATTTGAAAACGGTCATTCATGGCGAGCTTCCAAAGGAATTTACGGTGGATCGTTCAAAGCCGGATTGGACAAAACGTGAATACATCTGGGCTCCTGAGCGTTTTGAAAAATTTGTTGATCGTTGCAGCGATGAAATTAAAAAGCAGTTAGGCAACAAAGAAATGACACGTGAAGAAATGTTGTCAGCTCTTTGCTTTGGTGATTTTGAGGAGCACAAAAAGAAAGTAGATGAACTGATCAAAGAAGGAAAGCTTCCGAAATACGGTAAGAAATAAAAACCATTAGCCCCTCTAAATCTTCCGCCAATTGGCGGAGAGACTTGGAATAAAAAACCATTGAGAGTAATTGACTTCTCTGTGGTTTTTTTATTTTCACACCATCTTAAATCGCACATCGCAATACGCACTTCGCAAATCCAAAACATATGTCTACCGAAGGAAATGTTAACACAACAATTGAAAACGGAATCGCAACGATTACTTTTTCCCATCCTCAAAGTAATTCATTGCCAGGCTCCTTGTTAAGAAAGCTTGCTGATGAAATTACTGCTGCAGGACAAAATGATTCTGCAATAGTTATTGTGTTGAAGAGCGAAGGTGAAAAGACATTTTGCGCAGGCGCGTCCTTTGATGAACTTGCTTCCATTGATTCACTTGAAAAGGGAAAATTATTTTTCTCGGGTTTTGCATTGGTCATCAATGCCATGCGAACGGCACCGAAGTTTGTAATTGCAAGTGTTCAGGGAAAAGCTGTCGGGGGAGGAGTAGGCTTGGCTTCTGCAGCGGATTACACGCTTGCTCATGAAAGTGCGTCTGTGAAACTCAGCGAACTTGCAGTGGGAATCGGACCTTTTGTTGTTGGACCGGCTGTGGAACGTAAAATCGGAACGGCTGCATTTGTTTCTCTCTCTGTCAATGCAACAGAATGGCAAACTGCTAAATGGGCAAAAGAAAAAGGTTTGTATGCTGATGTTTTTCCTTCCATGGAAGAATTGAACAACGGTGTAAATAAACTTGCTGTACAATTATCAAAGAGCAATCCCGAAGCAATGCGATTACTTAAAAAAGCCTTCTGGGAAGGAACAGATCATTGGGATACACTCTTAATCGAGCGCGCTGAGATGAGTGGTAAACTCGTACTTTCTGATTTTACAAAAAACGCGATCGCGAAATTTAAAAGTGGAAGCAGATAGGAGAAGATCAACGGTTGACAGTCCACAGTGGATTTTAAACTTTGAACTTTGAACTCAGAACTTTGAACTCAGAACTAAAAAGCATACGTCAATCCTCCCAACAAATTAAATCTCTCCGAAGGATACTGCGACCATTGATAGTATCTTGAAAATGCAAGGTTGTTCAGGTGCATATAAAAAGACAGGATCTTCGAGTATTTATATTCCAACCCGAGATTTGCATCAACGTATCCTTTGATCTTTTCTGCAACAATGTAAATGCCATCATACGCTCGCGCATATTGAGTGCCGTTTGCAAAAATGGAAACGTCTGCAAGTACTTTGTCATTTAAATTATATTTCGCCACAAGAGAAACAACACTTCCCGGCTTGTGCCACGCTTTTAACTGGACGTCTGGTGAATAGGTGTATTGGTCAACATGCAGACCGATGTTCAGCTTCTCATTTCTTAGGTAAGAAATTTCTGCATGGATGTTAAACATGTCGACATCATCATACAACGTCATAAATGCATTCCTGAAAGAACTGTCGTTGTAGAAAAACTGCATGTCCTTCAGCTGTCCGTATTTTACATAGGCAGTGAATGTGAGTGTATTGCTGAAGTTTGCTTTCAGACCGCCTTTTAAAACAAGTTTGTTCACTGTGTTTTCCGGAACTACAGAAGAAGCAGTGAATGGATTTTCATCCGTGATCGTTTTGAAATTATTTTTTTCAATATTTCCATCAACACCTGCAAAGGCTGTCAGCACGTGCTCTGCAATTGGAATGGAAATTTCTGCTTTAGGAAATAAGTGAAGGATGGTAGAAATATTTTTTTCCATTTCCAGTCCCACTCCGAACATCAGGTTGAAATTGTCTTTGTTGATTTTCACCTGAGGAACTAATCTGACAATGTTCCTGCTCAGGTTTGACCGAAGACTGAGTTTTTCAAAACTTGCATCCGTCTTTTTAAAGAAATCAAATGAAGCAAGTAAAGTGAAATAATTTTCGTCAATGTGCTTTCCTGCAAGACCGCTTACGATAAAATCACTTTCTGTAACATCATACAAATCGGTGATGGAATTAAATCCGAAACGAAAATCGTAATCGAGATGACCTTTGCTCATGTAATTACTCTGCAAGCCAAGGTTCATGGAGAAATTGTTGTAACGCTGTTTAGTGTTGTCAGCATTCAATGCCAAATGAAGAATGGAATCCAAAACATCGTATCCGTAATAGTGAACAACGTTGCGGTTGTAATTCACATCACCGGTGAAAGTTGAGTTTTCAAGAAAATATTTTCCATAAAGTCCTCCTTCGTTTTCACTGAATCCTGCATTGCCGACATCACTGAGATTCGGTGAACCTGAAAAATGTTTAAGATGTAATCCAAGTGAACCTGTCTTGGATCGTAAGGAGTTCACAAATAACTCTCCGTAATAAGTTGAATAATTTCCGATTCCAAGTTTAACTAAGCTCCTGTAAAGCTTTGAGATAGGTTCGTCTTTTAGCTTTACAGCTTTAATAACGCCTGCTTCGTAGTTCGTTTCAATTTTCTTTGGAGTGATGTTGTAATTCAGGGCAGGAGGAGTGGAAGAAGTGTTGTCAGCTTCCGGAGAATCAGAAATTTTGAACGACTCGGCCAAAACCGGTTTGTAATCTTTTACGATAATGTATTCTTTATCGCCAAGATCTTTTTCCTGAGCAAGTACTTTCAATCCATTGAATAATGAAGATTGAATAATGAAGATTGTGAAGATTATTTTTTTCATATGAAAGTTCAAAATTCTTATGTCTTGCCTCTTGATTCTTGTTTCTAGTTTCCGTCCGTACTATCTCTCTCTGCCGGATTCTTTCTCAACTTCTGTTCGATAATTTCATTGTTCCTGTTTTGTTCTGCTGCAACAATTGCATCCAGCTTTTGTTTTGCTATCGCTTTCAGGTCTTCAGCATCATCAGGATTCTTCTGATAATTTTCCACGATGCTTTTGTAGGTTTCTTTTGCCTGGAACGTATCTTTCAGCGCGATGTAATCATCTCCCCAGAGAATAAATCCTTTTGCAATCCAGTAGTCATACGATGGAATAAGTTTTTGAATATCCTGGATAATTTTTTCACTCTCTTTGTAATTGGTAAGAAGGTATTCAATGAGCGCAAGGTTGTAGCGTGATTCTGCCGTCATCTCACTGTTGGTTCGTTTCGAAACGATCGTCAATTCTGTCTTTGCTTTTTCAAGATCATTCTTTGCAAGCGCAGCTTTCCCGATGAGAAGGTGTGCTTCATTCAGCAAATCTTTGTCAGCGTTTTCTGAAGCAATAATTTTTTCACCGCTTGAAATTGTTTTGTCGTACTGGTTTAGTTTGAAATTGCAACGCATCTGTCCGGCTTGTGATGCAACAATATTGTCTTTCACTTCTGCCGTTGATTCAAGCCGCTCAAAATTGATAAGAGCTTTATCATATTGCTTCATCCTGTAGTTGATGATACCAGCGTTCAATAACGATTTTTCGGTGAAGGGATTTTTCGGCTGTGCGTTTACAAAATCATAACCTGCGAGAGCAGTTTCGTATTGCTTGTTGCGGAATTGACAATCTGCCTTGTAATAATTTGCATTGACACGGAAAAATCCATCGGGAAATTTCTGAAGATAATTATCCATGTCTTTGATAGCATCATCACAATTTCCCTGTGTGTAACGAAGCTCCGCTGATTCGTAGATCAGCGAATCCTGTCCGGTCAAAGAAACGTCTGCATTCGGAACTGTTTTCACATAATTGAGATATTCGTCTACTTTATTCTGGCTGACAGCAATATTTTTCAACTGAGCAAGTGCTTCTCTTGATTCAGATGTGTTCGGATATTTCTGCACGACATTTTTATAAGCCGTCTTTGCTTTTTCATCTTCGTGGTTGTTGAAATAAACGAGCGCTTGTCCCAGCATTCCTTTTTTTACATAACTACTCGATGGAAAATCAGTAATTAGTTTTTGGAAATTAGCCTGCGCTTTGTCATTGTCTCCTGCAATCATGCTTGCATTTCCCGCTTCATACAAAGCATCATCGTAGTAAACAGACTTCGGATACTTGTCAAAGATTTTCTGAAGCGTAGTAGTTTTCTCTTTCAGTTTTCCCTGGATGCCAAGAATGATTGCTTTTTGATACAAAGCATAATCACTGCTCTTCGCTTTGTTATCAATCGCCTGGTTGTAGTAATCCAGTGCATTGCTCTGATCCTTCAACATAAAAAATGCATCAGCTATACGCAGCAAAGCATCGTTGTAACGGACATTGTCGGCCGGAGATTTTTCCTTGATGTATTTCCGGAACCACGTTTGTGCATTAACATAATCTTCTTTCTTGAAATAAGAGTAGCCGATATTGTAGTTCACGAGGTTGTAATTCTCCATCGTCACCGCCGAAGGTGTGAATAGAAAGTCATTGTAAGACTGGATGGCATTATCGTACTCATTCAGTTTATACTGAGCTTCACCTTTCCAGTATCGTGCAGCAGCAACAAGTTTTACATCTGAAGGATTATTTAGCGAAGTAGTAAAAAGCTGAATCGCGTCCTTCGATTTGTTGTCCATAAAAAATTCAACACCGCGATAGTAAGCTACTTTCTGGTATGCATTGTTGATGTTCTGTGATCTGTTTTTAATGTTCTCAATTGCAGTCAGCGCATCTTTGTAGTTCTTGGTTGTTGCATAAATGTCAACAAGCATTTCATTGGCTTCGTTGACATGATTGCTCGCCAGAAAATCCTTTACAAATTTTCTGAAGGCTTCTATGGCGACTGACTGAAAGGAAAGTTCATACGAAAGTTTTGCGTAATTGAACTGTGCTTCTTCACAGATCTGTTCATCGAATGTCATCTTTCCCGCAGACTGAAAAGAACTGCGCGCGCTTTTTTTGTTTCCTGTTTTTAAAAAGCAATCTGCCAAATGATAGTAGGCATTTTGTGCAATCGTATCAGCAAGATCAGTAACACGTTGAAAATATGGAATTGCTTTTTCGTATTCGTTGTTGCGATAATAACAATAACCAAGTTGGTAAAAATCAGTTCTTCCTGATGCAGAAGAGTTCTTTTCGTAGTCAACCAGGTAAGGAATGGCTTCTTTGAAATTTCCTTTCCTGTAATACGACTCACCAACCATCCTGCTGATTTCTAAACCATTTTTTGTATTTGAGGAATCAATGAGAGCGGGAGCATATTCCAGCAATTCCGTATGTCGGCCTTGCCTGTAATAAATTTGCGCGATGTAATAAGGTACAATCGGACCAAAGGCTTCTGAGTCTTTCAGCTTCAGAAAATTCTTCAGTGCAGTCTCGTAATTTTTATTCACATACGCCATGTGAGCATAATAGTAGGTGGCTGCAGAAGCATACTTGCTGTCACCATCTTTTATTTCATTGAAAGATTTTGTTGCTTTCTCATAATCGTTCGTCATGTAATAACAATACCCAAGTCTGAAATAATATTCAGGTAAGTCTGCTGTGCTGACAAGAGATTTATCGGTTTTCTCAAGCCACTCAATCGCTTTTTTATATTTTTTCTGACGGTAGAAATAGTTGCCGAGTTCCAGCACGGAAGCTCCGTACATCGGGCTTTCGGGATGATGGTCGATGAAATTAGTCAGCCGGTATTCAGCATCCTTATTGTACAATTCCGCAGCACAAAAGGCAATGTAAAACTCAGAATTGGTCCGGTTCTCGTCAGAAATTGCTTCTTTTGACTCCAGTACTTTCTGAAATTCTTTCTGTGCTGCTCCATACTTTTGCTTGTTAAAAAGCTCCAGCCCTAGTTGGTAATCCCGTTCAGGGTTGAGGTAAATGGCTGTCTGCTGGGCAATGAGGAGATTCGAAAGAAGGATGAGAAGTGTAATAAAAAGTATTTTTTTCATACAGGGAATGGAATCTGTCAGTATATTAGAGGGATAAACGTAAGTCAAACAAAATTATTCAAACCCTTCGCCTAACCCTGAGTTTACAGTTGTTTTTACCAACATAGTTTTAAACAGTAACCAATTCAGACTGACTGTGTAAAAGGGTGGAGAAGGTTGCTTGAAAGTTTAAACCAATCAACAAGAAATTAGTCATTAGTAAGAACCAAAAAAAATGAAAATGAAAAAATCACTTGTTTACATCACGCTACTCTTTCTTGGGGGAATTCTTATTCTCAACGGATGTAAAAAGGACAAGACTACCGAGGAAGTGAAGGACACAGATACACAAACTGCTTCAGACAATTCACTTGCCGAAGGAACATTCAATGACGTCAACAACATTGCGAATCAGGCCGTGGAGAACGGTACATTGTCTACATACAGGCAAGGAAATGATCCGGCGAATATTCTGAGCAGTTGTGCAACGATTACACCGCATGATACATCTGGTCACGGTAGAGTTGATATTGACTTTGGATCAACTCCTTGTCTTTGTAACGATCTCAGGTATCGCCAGGGAATTGTTTACGTGAGTTATAGCGGACGTTACCGAGACTCAACCACTGTAATCACAGTTTCATTTAATAATTATTATGTCGGTCAGTCCCAAACGAACATGTATAAAGTGATGGGAACAAAAAGAGTGACGAACCTTGGTCATAATTCAGCAGGTCATGAAGTGTTTAGTGTAACGGTGAATGGAACTCTTCTCAATACAGCCGGACAAACCATGTCATGGAATTCTTCGCGCTACCGTGAGTGGATTGCGGGAGAATCAACGGTTGGGAATTGGGCAGACGATGAATACAAAATCACAGGTTCTGTAAACGGAACAGGTTTCGCAGGAAACTCTTATACACTCACAATTACGCAGGCATTGCATATCGCATTGAACTGTCGCTGGATTGAAGACGGAAAATTCGAGTTTACACCTAACGGAAGAGCAACGCGCTATGTTGATTATGGTACAGGAGCATGTGATGCACAGGCAACAGTGACCATCAATGGTTATTCTTTCAACATTACCCTTCCTTAATTGTTTAAGATACTGTTCACAAGAAACCTTCGGAGCAATTCGGAGGTTTTTCTTTTTTCAATACGTTTGCTAAAACGAAATTGCTGAACTCCCGACTCCCAAGTAAAATGTATCTCCTGAAAGTAAAAGGCACCGCCAAAATTCCAGATTACATTCAACTGCGCGATGATCAATTCACGTTGCTGGCTTACTTTCGTGTTGACAGACCTGAGAAGGCTCTGGCAAAAGCAGGACTTGGTAACAGAGA
>JAYTXY010000208.1:0-20458 GCA_043742705.1 Bacteroidota bacterium | reverse complement strand
TCAGAGGAAAAATGAATTGCAGTCAAAACAATTCAGAAGCATTTTGAATGGTATGATCGAACAGGATCGTGATGCGAAGACTGAATCGTCTTCCGATATGAAAACTGTCACGAATACGGCTCCGACAACTGAGCAACTGACAGACCTTGAATTTGCCAATAAAATTGTCAAGCACACCAAATCGAACGCCATCGTGCTCACGAAGAATCGCCAACTGCTTGCCAGCGGAACCGGACAGACTTCCCGCGTGGATGCATTGCAACAGGCAATTGAGAAAGCGGCTCATTTTGGTTTCGATTTGAACGGTGCTGTGATGGCAAGCGATGCTTTTTTTCCTTTTCCTGATTGTGTGGAGATCGCTCACAAGGCGGGAATCAGTGCTATCATCCAGCCGGGAGGATCGATGAAAGACCAGGATTCGATCGACTACTGCAACTCCAATCATCTTGCTATGGTGATGACAGGAACGAGGCATTTTAAGCACTGACTTTTGTGATTTTCACCCTTCCGATTGATGGAGGAATTGTTAGAAAACCTGTTCATTCTTATTTCCCTGTTCAATTAAACGGCTTCGATAATCGTTGTATTCTTGAATGAAAATTGACAGGTGTCACTGCTACTTCCTGTTAGCACATTATTTTAACTACGCACAACAATTAACGCATAACATATTTCATGGGACTATTTGATTTCTTAACGCAGGAGATTGCCATTGACTTGGGAACTGCCAACACACTTATCATTCACAATGACAAAGTTGTTGTTGACGAACCTTCCATTGTTGCAATGGATCGCATGACAGGCAAAGTGATTGCTGTCGGCAAACAAGCGATGATGATGCACGGAAAAACGCATGAGAACATCAAGACCATTCGTCCTCTGAAAGACGGTGTGATTGCTGACTTCGATGCTGCCGAGCACATGATTCGCGGGATGATCAAGATGATCAACCCGGGCAGAAGTATTTTTACTCCGTCACTGAAGATGGTGATCTGCATTCCTTCGGGAATCACGGAAGTGGAGAAACGCGCTGTGCGTGATTCAGCAGAACATGCAGGCGCAAAAGAAGTGTACCTCATTCACGAACCGATGGCAGCTGCGATCGGAATTGGCATTGACGTGGAAGAGCCGATGGGAAATATGATCATCGACATTGGCGGTGGTACGAGTGAGATTGCCGTGATTGCACTCGGTGGAATTGTGTGTGATCAGTCGATACGTGTTGCCGGAGACGGTTTCACGAATGACATCTGGGATTACATGCGGAGACAACATAACATCCTTATCGGTGAACGTTCTGCCGAACGCATCAAGATTGAAGTTGGTTCTGCTTTGCCGGAACTTGAAAATCCACCGCCTGATTTTGCAGTTCATGGTCGTGATTTGATGACGGGAATTCCGAAAGAGATTACAGTTTCGTATTCTGAAATTGCTCACGCTCTTGACAAGTCGATTTCAAAAGTGGAAGAAGCAATCCTGAAAGCATTGGAAATGACACCGCCGGAATTGTCTGCGGATATTTACCGTACCGGAATTTATCTCACAGGCGGAGGAGCTTTGCTGCGCGGTCTCGATACACGCATTGCGTTGAAAACAAAACTTCCTGTTCACGTTGCAGAAGATCCGTTGCGTGCTGTTGTGCGTGGTACCGGCATTGCGTTGAAAAATATTGGAAGGTTCAAATTTCTTATCCCGTAATTTATAGAGTAGCCATTAGTCGGCAGTCCACAGTCCACGGTCGACAGTCAACGGTGGACTGTAGACTTTGAACAGTGGACTGAAACATGCGCAACTTATTCATCTTACTCTGGAAATATAATAACTTCATTCTCTTTTTGCTGATTGAAGTTTTCTGTTCGTACCTTATTGTACAGAATAATAATTTTCAGCATGCAAGTTTTGTGAATTCTTCCAACAAGGTTGCAGCCAACGTGCACGGTGTTGTCAGCGACATCACCGACTACCTAAACCTTCGTTCCATCAACGATGCTTTGTCAAGGGAAAATGCCGGCATGCATTCCTTGATGCCTGATTTATTTTACATCGACAGTGTTCAAAAAACGCTTGTGAATGACAGCCTGTACGTTCAGCAATATACGTTCATGCCTGCGAAGGTGATTAACAATTCCACGAACCGGAGAAACAATTACCTCACGCTGAATAAAGGAAGTAACCAGGGTGTGAAACCTGAGATGGGAATTATTTCAAGTCATGGTATTGTGGGAATTGTGAAAGATGTGTCACCACATTTTTGTACGGTGATGTCTGTGCTGCACAAAGATTCCCGCATCAGCACGAAAATAAAAAAGAGCGGCTATATCGGTTCACTGGTCTGGGATGGATACAGCGCAGACTATGCCATTCTGAAGGATATTCCGAAACACGTAAAGCTTGCCATCGGAGACACGCTGATCACCAGTTCTTTCTCAGCTATTTTTCCCGAAGGTGTGTTGATTGGCACGGTGAGTAAGTTTGATCCGAAATCAGGAGATAATTTTTATTCCATCGAAGTGAAGCTTACCACGGACTTCAACAACCTCAGTTACGTTTATGTGATTACCAATATTTTAAAAGAGGAACAGAAAAAAATAGAATTCATTCCAACTCATGATCGTTAAGATTTTTCAGAATGTCGTACGGTTTTTTATCCTGGTGCTTGTCCAGGTGCTGGTGTTGAACCACATTCAATGGAGCGGCTTTGTAAACCCGTACGTATACATTTTATTTATTCTTTTACTTCCATTCGAAACTCCGAAATGGATGTTGTTGATATTGGCATTGATCATGGGATTAACGATCGACATGTTTAATAACACCAGCGGAATGCATGCGGCAGCCACCGTGTTGATTGCGTTTGCGCGTCCTCGGATATTACGTTTGATCGCACCGCGTGACGGCTATGAATCAGAAACGTCACTCACTCCGGCTGTCATGGGATTCAAATGGTTTATCACGTATGTTTCTGTTTCTGTGTTGCTCCATCACTTCATTTATTTTTACATCGAAGTATTCCGCTTCAACGAATTCTTTTTTACGTTCTTCAAAGCGATACTCAATTCTGTAATCACCATTCTCCTGATTATTCTCGGTCAGTACATCTTTAGCAAGCGCAGTAAAAAAACAGAACGTGTCCTCGGGTAGAAAAAATGTCATCCTGTTTATTTTCTTTTCAGTAGGATTTATTTTCCTGCTTCGCCTGTTTTACATACAGGTGGTGGATGACAGTTATTTACGTTCCGCACGCGACAATGTGTTCCGGAACGTAACGGAATATCCCGCACGCGGATTTATTTATGACCGCCATGGAAAGTTACTCGTTTACAATGCACCCGTGTACGATCTCATGTTCACGCCCAATGCTGTGAAGAACATTGATACACTAGAGTTCTGCCAGCTTCTTGGAATTACGTACGAAGGCTTTTTGGAACGTTATAAAAAAGCAAGAGCGTATTCGCGCGTGAAGGCTTCCATTTTTGAGAAACAGATTTCCGCTGAAACGTATGCAACGCTCCAGGAAAAGCTGTATCGTTTCCCGGGATTTTATGTGCAACCAAGAACACTCCGCAAATATCCTGAACCAATTGCGGCCCATCTTTTCGGTTATATCGGTGAAGTAGATACCGCGACTACCTCAAAGGATAAATATTATAAAGAAGGTGATTACGTTGGCAAAAGTGGCATCGAACAATCGTATGAAAAAGTTTTGCGCGGAAGACGAGGAACGCGCATCATGGTGGTCGATGTTCTAAACCGTGAAAAGGGAAGTTATATGGAAGGTAAGTTTGACACACTTGCCATTGCCGGACAAAGTATCACGCTCTCCCTCGATGCTGACTTGCAACGATACGGAGAAGATCTGATGAGAAACAAAGTGGGAGGAATGGTGGCAATTGACCCGAAGACGGGAGAAATACTTGCATTGGTCAGTTCACCATCTTATGATCCTAATCTTCTCGTCGGAAGAGAACGTACTGGTAACTATGCTATGTTGCTCAAAGAACTTACGAAGCCTTTGTTCAACCGTGCATTGATGGCGTATTATCCTCCGGGTTCTACGTTTAAACTCATCAATGATTTAATCGGTGAACAGGAAGGTGTACTGCATCCGCAGACTTCGTATTACTGTGATGGTGGTTATCACATGGGAAGTCAGACTGTGAAGTGCGATGCGCGTCATGGTTCGCTCGGTCTTGAGTCAGCCATTGCGCACTCCTGCAACACATACCATTGTTATGTTTTTAGAAGCATCATGGATCAGAAAAAATATTCTTCATCCGAACAAGGATATCAGGCATGGCGAAATCATGTACTTACATTTGGTATTGGAAAAAAATTATTCAGTGATCTTCCGCAGGAACTGAAAGGGAATGTTCCTTCCGTTGAGTACTATGATAAATATTTCGGGAAAGGACACTGGAAATCCTCGACCGTTATTTCATTGTCCATTGGTCAGGGTGAACTGGGCGTTACACCACTGCAAATGGCAAATACGATGTGCATCATTGCAAACCGTGGATACTATTATGTTCCGCATATCATCCGCCAGGTTGGTGATACAGGAAAAACGGATCAGCGTTTTCTTCAGAAAAATTTTACAGATGTTGAACCGCAGTATTATGACATCGTACAGGAAGGAATGGAAAGCGTAGTTGAATCAGGAACTGCAGCTGCATCGAAGATCAAAGGTATTCGAGTGTGTGGTAAAACGGGAACAGCGCAAAATCCCGGGAAAGATCACTCGTTGTTCGTTGGGTTTGCTCCGCGTGAAGATCCGAAGATTGCTGTCGGTATCATGATTGAAAACGGTGGCTGGGGTGCTGAATGGGCTGCTCCGATTGCCACCCTGCTGATGGAAAAATACCTGAACGATTCCATAGCACGACCGGAACTTGAAAAGAAAATGCGGGAAGGTGTGATCATTCCTAAAGTGTACCAGGAGAAGAAGGAAGTAAAGAAGGATTCATCTGCAGTAAAAGCAGTTGCGATGAAGAAGAAGGAATAGGTATTATTGAATAGTGAAGATTGAAAATTGAATATTACGAGATTCGTGTATTCGAAATTCGCTACAGGATTTCAATTCGTAGATTAGTATTGATTCGTAATTAGTAGACGTGAGAGAACAAAAAAGCATATTACAAAATATCGACTGGATGATTGTCGCCATCTACCTTTTGTTCGTGGTAGCAGGGTGGTTCAACATTTATGCGGCTGTGTACAATGAAGAACACAAAAGTATTTTCGATATGACACAGAATTACGGTAAACAAACCGTATGGATTGGAACAGCACTATTGCTTGCCTTGATCATTCTTGTGATTGACGGAAAATTTTACGCGGCATTTTCATACCCGATTTATATCGTCTTTATTATTTCATTAGTGGCTGTTATCTTCTTTGGAGCTGTTATTAAAGGATCTCATTCTTGGTTTAAGATCGGTGACTTTGCTATCCAACCGGCGGAGTTTGCCAAGTTCGCTACTAACATGGCACTTGCGAAATATCTGAGTACGCTTGATATCCGCATGCAGAACAAACAAACCAAAATCATTGCTGCGTTGATTATGGTTCTTCCCGTTGCATTGATTTTACTTCAGAATGAAACAGGATCTGCATTGGTGTACACGAGTTTTATCTTTGTACTTTACCGTGAAGGATTGTCAGGAAATATACTGCTGCTTGGATTTGTAGCTGCTGTTCTTTTTATTCTTGCCTTACTTGTGAAGACATCCATCCTGCTTGGTATTATTGCGGGAATTGCCATCATCTTCTTTTTCCTTGTTAGGAAGAACCGTAAAAATACCGTCATCATCCTTGCCGGAGTTGCCGTTGCATTTGCAATTGTATTCAGTGTCGATTATGTGTACCGTCACGTATTGCAAGAACATCAACGTGTGCGTATTGATGTGCTGCTTGGGAAACAGGTGGATCTGAAAGGAGCCGGTTATAACGTGAACCAAAGTAAAATTGCAATTGGTTCCGGCGGAGGATTCGGAAAAGGGTTTTTACAGGGAACGCAAACGAAGTATGAATTCGTTCCGGAGCAGAGTACTGATTTTATTTTCTGCACGGTGGGAGAGGAGTGGGGCTTTTTCGGAAGCTTTGTCGTGATCGGGTTATTTATGGCGCTGCTTGCACGAATCATTTACGTAGCTGAACGACAGCGATCGCAGTATTCAAGAATCTATGGATACGGAGTTGCGTCCATTTTATTTTTTCACATCATGGTGAACATCGGGATGACGATTGGCTTAGCTCCCGTCATCGGAATTCCTTTGCCGTTTTTTAGCTATGGTGGCTCATCACTCTGGTCGTTTACTATTCTCCTTTTTATTTTTGTGAAGCTCGATGCTTATAGGTTACAGATATTGAGATAAAAAAATAGCCCACGATTTAAATCGTGAGCTATTTTTTCGTGAGCAAAAAATCTATTAATAAAATTTTCCCCTGTTGTCTTCGATGTTTGCTTTTTCTTTCAGTGCATTGAAAACTTCATACTCGCTTCTGCTTTTGCGCTGATCTATAATTTGCTTACGGTTGTTCTCGTAATCTTTTGTGGCAGCCGGCTCGGTGAAGCTTTTCACCGTGATCATAAATACTCCGCTTTCACCTTTTATTGCTTTTGAAAGTTGTCCGGCCTTCATTGCGAATGCAGTGCCAACTACACGTGGCTCACTACCTGCTGCAGGAAGAAATGGATTCATGAAACTCACGTTGTCTGCATCCATTGCCGGTGTATTGAGTTTTTGCGCAACAGCGTCAATGTTAGTTGCACCCGCCGACTGCTTGGTAAATTTTTCCATCAATGCTTCAGCTTTCTTTTCTTTGATGACACCGGCAGTAACCTGTGGCTTTACATCTTCCAAGGGAAGAAATCCTTTTTCTCTAATGTTTGTTAAATGGGCGATGACGTATTTGTCGCCCACCGTATACGCTTTTGATACTTCGCCTTTCTCGGCTTTATACATCCAACGCACCAAGTCACGTGCCTGTTCAAGTCCCGGAAGGTTTTTATCACTCTCTCTGACGTTGTCGGCAACGCGTTTGCTCAATCCTTGTTTTACACAAGCGCTGTCAAATGATTCACCTGTATTGTTTGAAGCAGCGAACTGGTTCGCTTTGTTGTACAAGGCGTCATATGTTTTTTGCGAAGGTTCAATCTTGCGCACAACTGTTGCAATTCCTAATTCAGGTTTTCTGCCTTTTGAAATATCAAAAGCTCTCATGATATGAAATCCGAATTTTGATTCAACAAGTTTTACATCACCTTTTCCCATGGTAAGATAACCTGCTTTAAATTGTTCATCCATTCCGCTTTGCTTATTAAGCCATCCTAAATCACCTTCTTTGGTAGCAGATACAACGTCATCAGATTCAGCTTTTGCAATTTGAACAAATGCCTTCACATCCGATTTTGCAATCTTATATAAACTGTCAGCTCTTGATTTTGCTTCTTCGTATGAACGTGCAACATTAGGATTGGCTCTTTCAGAACCCTTGTAGGCTACCAGTGCATGGCTGATTTTTATGGAATCCGGAATCTCTTTTCTTCCAACGAGTTTGGAAAGTTTAACCATGCTTGCTTCTTCGTAAGGACCTACAATTGTACCGACAGCAGCACCGAAAAGTGTAGTATCAAGGATCGGACTCAATGTGCCTTTTGGATGTGTAGTCGTGTCGAACGCGACATCACTGTTTTGATTTACAAAAAGTGTGTCGTTGGTACTCGTAGCAAACTCTTCTTTCTTCTTTGCAATCCAATCCTGAACTTCCTGTTTGTCTTCTGATGAAGGAGTGATGTCAAACATCACGAACTCGGCCTTACGGATAGTTTCAGCTTGTTTGTAATCGTTTTGATGTGCGTTGTAATACGTTTTCAAATCACTTTCTTCAGCCTTTACGGAACTGTCAGGAAGTGAGCTGTAATTCAGCTGAACAAATTTCAGGTTGGCAATGCGTCCTGCTTCCATGTAAGCATTTTTTGCTTCCAGCGAAGTCACAAACATGGACTGCTTCAGGAGATCCTTGTATTTATTTGCAATACGCTCTTCACGCATCGCTGTTTCAAAATTTGCCCATTGCTTCTGCGTGGCTTCATCAGCATTCGGAAGATTTTTTAAAAACCGAACGACAGCTTGCGGATCAAATATTCCTGTCTTTGGATCAGTAAAAGCCTGCGTGATCTGTGGATGAGGATTTTTACCGGTTGTCATGTCATATAACTCTTCAGGGCTGCATGAAACACCTAGTTTTTTGTATTCTTTACCGAGTGTGTTGTCACTGACAGCTGTACTCCACGCTTGTTCACGAAGCATGTCCGTTGTATTCTGATCAATGTTCTCAGATTTCGTATTTGCTTTGTAGTTTTCGATGAGTTGCTCTACCTTTTTTTCAAACTCAGGATACCTTATTTTCTCTCCGTTCACCACACCGAGTGCATCGCTGGTATTTCTCAGGTCTTTAAAATCGCCAAGCCCTACAACAAACAACAACAAACTGATACCAATAAAGGCAACCAACAACCACGCTTTCTTTCTTAATCGTCCAATAATAGCCATACTTTTCTGAAATTATAAATTGTAAATTTTGAATAATAAATGAGAGGTCGAAAACCTACCAATCTACCATTTTTTTAAGGGTGCGAATATAGGAAAATGATTGAATAGATTGCAAAAAATGATGCTGCGGTTTCTTACACTTTTCTAACGGACCGCTTGGGAGCCGGCAATGCTAATCTGTTGACTTTGAGAAAGTGGGAGAGTGGAAAGGTGAGGAAGTGAGAAAGTGAGAGGGTGAGAAAGTGTGACTTTGAACTATAAACTTTGAACTCACGAATTACTTCTCCTCTCTTTCAATCTTCAGCCTTACCTGTTCAATTCGGTTGTCTTTCACCTGGATAGCTGTAATGTTGAAGGGAGGAATGATGATCTCCTCATTCTGTTCCGGGATATGTTCATGATGATGGAAGATAAATCCCGCAAGAGTCTCATAGGTTTCGTGTTCAGGAATATTGAGGTTGAACTTTTTATTGAGTTCGTCAATTTCACTTCTCCCTGAAAGAATGAATTCATTTTCACTGACTTGTTTTTCAACCTGGTCAGGTACATCGTGTTCATCCTGGATCTCCCCGAAAATTTCTTCGATCACATCTTCAATGGTTACCATTCCTGATGTTCCTCCGAATTCATCTACCACGAGTGCGATGCTCTTACGTTGATCTGTAAAAAGAGTGAGCAATTCATTCGCCGGCATTACTTCAGGAACAATGGAAACAGGAAGCAGGATGGATGTGATTTCTTTCGGTTGTTTAAACATCTCTGATGAATGCACAAAGCCGATAATATTGTCGATGGAATCTCTATAGACAAGAATTTTTGAAAGCTTCGTCTCGATGAAAAGATCTTTTAGTTTTTCAATTGTCTCATCGCTGCTGATGGCTACAATTTCTTTTCGCGGAACCATGCATTCACGCACTTTCACTTCCGTAAAATCGAGTGCATTCTGAAAAATCCTGATCTCCGTATTCATTTCTTCCACCTGGCTGTTCTTAGATGTGAGATCGCGGATGTAAAAGTCAAGATCAATCCGTCCGAATAACGGTTTCTCCTCTGTGAAATCAATTCTGAAAATTTTATTCAGCACAAATCTTGAAATACCCAACACGATGAAGGCAATCGGTGAAAGAAGATAATAAACAAGTAGTATTGGAATTGCAAGTGCACTGAGGATGGCATTCGGGTTCAACCGGAAAAGTGCTTTGGGAATAAACTCTGCTGCAACCAGGATGATGAGCGTGGAAATAACCGTTTGCACGATCAGCATACCTGCTTCCGATGCAAGCTGGTGCGGCAAATACGCTTTCAGCAAATCATGTGTGAGAATATCTTCTGAAAAAACAATTCCGTAAATAACAATCGCCACGTTATTGGCGATAAGCATCGTTGCAATAAAGCGTGATGGAGTTTTTACAAAACGCCCGATGATCTTGGCAGGAATGCTTCCTTGCTTGCGATCAAGTTCAATACGAAGTTTGTTGGAAGAGATAAAAGCGATTTCAGAACCTGCGGCAAAGGCAGAGCAAATCAGCGTCAACAGAATAATCGTCCACTCGTTCATTCAGGAAAATAATTAATGATAACGTGCGGTTTCATCCTGCTGTTGCTGCTGTTGTTGCCGAGCGATCCCGATACGTTGCTTTTTCCGGATAAGGTACATTGCAAAAGCGACTGCTGACACAATGAACATCCACAAAGCCGATTGAACACCTTCTTCAATAAGTTGATACACTGCAGTTCCTGCAGTAATAAGGGTGATGACCAGCCAGGCGATCTCAAGAATTCTTATCATTTTTTTCTTTGTTGACGGAAATGGTGCCTTTGATGTTAAAGATTTTATACTTCGTGAAATCCTGGTTGGCTTCGAAGCCCGTACCGTAAATGATTTCATCCTTGCGTGTGATTTTTACAAACTCATCGCTCAGTAATTTCTCCCTGCGTTCATCCCACACGAGGTGTTCAGTATTCAGTTGTTCTCCTTTTTCATTGACCACCACCACGTTTTTTCGCGCTTCCATCTTTTGTTCCTTCTCGTAGCGGATGCCGTAGTCTGCTGTTATCTTACTCTTCACATTCAATGCTTCATCATAAAAGATAGCTTTCAATCCTTTCGGCATTTCACGATACGGATTTTCTGTCATGTAATAGTTCATGACAGGAGCTGTTAATTCCGCTTCCACTCTGGCAGATTCGCTGTAAAGTATTTTGATATTTTTTCCGGATTGAACGGGAGATTGATCGTGTATTCCAAGCAACTTCACTTTCTCAATATCGTTTTCGCATGCAACAAGAGAAACGGAGCAGATAAGAATAAGGATGTATCGTAAAAAATGTTTCATGAACACATCACAAATATACAGGATTCCGTTTTGAATGTACAAGGAAAGAAAAAAAAGTTGACAGTCAGCAGTTTACAGTTGGCAATCTTCAACGTACATTGGAAAAGCGGCTATTGTTGATGGGAAAGTGTGAAAGTTGAGACAATGTGATTGCCAATTGCTAATTGCGCACTGCCAACTGACGCTCTAGTCAATCTTATTCTTAATAAACCAACGATCATTGAAAGTGAAGCCAATGGAAAGCTTAAAATAATTTTCTTCAATGAGATTGCTTGAAACGGTTCCTCTTTTTCCCACTTCAGCGGAAACCTGGAGCATCGCTGCCGAACGCTTCACAGGAAATCCAAGTCCGATTGAGACTCCATAATCTGTTAACTGATTATTTCGCAGTTGCAGATATGTATTCTCATAATGAAAGCCGAGACGGTACTGAACGCTTCTCCAATAGGATCTCACATCACGGTCGTTGGGTGTGAGTTGTACTCCGGCAGAAACTCTCCAGCTGTTTGCCAGCGAATCACTTTCTCCGAAAGCGGAATAATCTTTCCAGTTCTGCATCGTGAAATCAGAACCAATCAGCCAACGGCTTCCTTTTCTCAGCATCATTCCGAAGCCGGCACTAAACGGCAATTCAATTTTTCCTTTGCTCTTGGAAATATTTTCAATAGTGTCTTTAACAAGTATTTGCTGAAAAGAATTGTAGAGGAACGTTTCCGTCAGCCTCGAATTACTTGCGTTGATAGCTGTTTGCGGAGATCCTGTAAGTCCGAATGTGAGCGACCAATCGCTTTTATCTTTCCGGTGAACAATTTGCTTTTTCAATGAATCAGTCTTTGCATATTCATCATTCATCAATCTAATCGTAGCACTTAAATTATCTTTTTGATCCGCGGATGAGTTATTCATCGCATCAGTGAGTACTAACAACGAGTCCTGAATGTTTTTCAGCTTGCCGTTAACAAGTTTGATAGAATCGCTTGGTGCGAAATGCAGACTGTCAATCGTATACTGCAAACCAAAATTAAAATAGAGTGAACCAACAGAAGTTTCCTGCGCAACCCTTACATTGAAATAGTTTGCCAGGTAAGGAAATTCAACCCTTCGTTGCTGGTTGATAACACCAAACAAATACGAAGCATTCATTCCGATGCTGAAATTCTTAAACGGACGAACTGCATTACCGATAAAAAACTGGTTCAGTCCTCCTGATCCTTCGTACGTATGAAGTTCTGAATTTCCATCAGCATCCGTATGAAGATCATTGATGGAATAACCTACGTTGCTGTATGGCAGAAGTCCAAAAGCAGCTCCCCATTTTTTTGTCATGATGGGAAAACCAAAAGCGAAATAAGAGAGAGCAGTGCTGTTAATATTCTGAGTTTTCCCGGAAGTCTTTAGTTGAACCTGGTTCAGGTTCACAGCTGTTTCAAACGTGGTAAGCGTAATGGCTGAGTACGATGCCGGATTCGACAGATTCAGGTTGTATGGAAGGCTATGTCCCAGCGATGTTCCGCCCATTCCCAGGTTCTTCGTGAATCCTCCGAACTGTAAATCACCGATTCCAAAACGTGAATAAGGCGAGCTCGAAGATGTTTGAGCCGAAGTATGAATCGAAAATAAAATAAGGAAGGATAAAAGGAAAAGTCTACTGCTGTTCAACATTGTATGTAAGAATTTCGTGAAGACCAAGATGAATTGAATTTGGCGCGGCAAAGATGCTACTTTTTATGTGTCCGGCAAATAGCGTTGCATCACCGCCACTCATCACCACTTTCAACGTCCGGTATTTTTTCCTGTACTGTTCAATGAAACCATTCATCTCGTTAACGATTCCAAGTTGAACTCCTGTGAGTATGGAATCCTTCGTGGAAGTTCCTGTCAGGGTTGGAACCTTTCCGGGTTCAATCAACGGAAGCCGCTCCGTAAAATTGTGAAGAGCCTGAAATCGCATCCTCAGTCCCGGGCTGATGCTTCCTCCGAGGTATTCTTTTTTTGAATTGATAAAATCATACTTGATGCACGTTCCGGCATCAATGACAAGAACATTTTTTCCCGGGAACAGTTTAGCGGCTCCAACCGCTGAAGCAAGACGGTCACAGCCAAGAGTTTCAGGAGTTTTATAACGATTTTTGACTGGTAATTTTGTCTTTGAATTCAGAAGAAGAAAAACTGAGTTGGAACGGAGAAAATGAATGACTTCTTTTTTTGTTTCTGCAACCGAAGAAAGGATGGTTGCCGTTATTGCATGATGGGAGAATATATCTTTTAAATCTTTCAAAGAGAGTTTTTTATAGTAGCATACCTCTTTGATGTTATCTTTGTCGAAGATCACAGCTTTGGAGGACGTATTTCCGATATCTATGGTGAGATACATGAGAATTAATTTGATGCAATGTTAAAGAAACTCTTTAAAATCCATCTGAAAATCTCATGACAAATAATTCTTAGTGAACCTTCGTGTTCTTAGTGTCTTAGTGGTTATTTTCTTTACCACTAAGACACTAAGGACACTTAGAAACACTTAGATTTGGAAAACGAATCTTTGTCTTTGCTATAAAAGTTTCTATCTTTCGTTCTGAACAATAACTACAAGATAAACAGAAGGAAAATTAAGCTTGACCAGCTGAATAGGAGAAAGAATTTTGGCGGAGTGAAATTTTTTTTACTTTTGCGCTCTCTCAAAAAAGGTGATGTAGCTCAGTTGGTAGAGCACCCCGATGAAATCGGGGGTGTCGCTGGTAGGAATAAAGAGGGCGAAAAAAATATCTGATTGAAGAAAGTACGAAGTGCTGAAAAATAAAGGGGTGATGTAGCTCAGTTGGTAGAGCAAAGGACTGAAAATCCTTGTGTCACTGGTTCGATTCCAGTCATCACCACAAGAAATGAATTTGAATGAGAAATATTACCTTTATATTATCTGGAGCGAAAAATTACAAAGGTATTATGTTGGGTCTTCTTCAAATCCTGAAAAGAGATTAGCCGAACACAATTCAGGAAAAGCAATTTTCACTCGTAAAGGAATTCCCTGGAAGCCTATCTATTCAGAAGAATATAATACAAAAAAAGAAGGTCAGGGAAGAGAAAGATATATCAAGCGAATGAAAAGTCGCAAGTTTATTGAAGGTTTGATTCATAATTCTGTTTCGTGAACTCAATAGTCATCACCACACAAAAGGAAGCACGCTTTTAAGAATAAAAATGAAAAAAGAAGAAAAACCGTTCAAGTTTCAGCGCGTGTTGCTTATTGACGATAATGACATTGATAACTTTATCAATGAACGGATGATTACCACAACAAGTTTTGCGCAGTCAGTGGTGGTAAAGTCCACAGCAGCAGCAGCTTTGGAATATTTAAAGAAGAATGCTGATTCAGCTGATCAGATTCCGCAGGTGATTTTTCTTGACCTGAACATGCCGGTAATGGACGGTTTTGGTTTTTTAGCGGAATACGAAACGCTTCCCGACTCCATCAAAAAATTTTCCAAAGTCATTGTGTTGTCGTCTTCCATCAGCCCCGAAGACATCAACCGCGCATCCACCAATCAGTACGTTTCTAAGTACATCAACAAGCCGTTGAATGAAAAGTACCTTGACGCTGTTAATTTTTGATTTGTAATTTTTTATTGTTGTTGACGTGTGTCTTGTTTTTTTACACACCCCTAAATCCCCTCTCGCTTAAACACAAATGCAAGCGCATGGATGGGACTTGCGACTTTTAATTTTTTACTGAGGTCTTCTTGCTTAATTTTCCTTTAAGGATACTCAAGTACTTCCGTCACGAATGTGAACATTCGTACATTCGTACGAATTCGTAATTAGTAGAGATGCGCTTGTTAAAAATTCTGAGTGTACTATCCATTGCAGGAATTATCCTTTTATCATTGTTCACGTGGTATTCCGGTGATGATTATTGCTACAAACTTGAATTGCTTCGCTACTCTGTTCCGCGGATGTTGTGGCAACAATATCTTTATTGGGATGGAAGGAGCCTAAGCATTGCGGCTTTTGTTCAGATGTTTTCTCTAAAGCATTTTCCGATTGAAGTGATCACTTGCATTTGGGCTTGCTCTTTTGTGGGAACAGCGATTCTACTTTTAAAAATTCTTCGACTTGAGAATCCTTTCTTTCGTGAAAGGGAAAATTCTGTAATCACGATTGCAATCCTTTGTGCCGTGATGTGGCTTGGCATGTGGAAATTGATTCCTGATATTATTTATTGGTCAACAGGAGGTTCTTATAGTTTACTGAACATGCTGGCCATGTTGTGGTTGTTCTTTTTTCTGAAAGGATTGAAAGCTGAACGATTGAACACAGTCAACTATTTTTTCATTTTTATTCTTTCGTTGGTTTGCGGAATTAACTCACACAATTTAATTATTGCGCTCCTGGTATTTTGTTTTATTGAACTTGGACATCAACGGGTGAATGAAAAAAATAAAAAGACTTCGTTGTACATCGTCTGCGCTCTGGCCGGTTTGCTTATCAGCGGAGGCTTTGTTTTTTGTGGTCCCGGTGATAAGGTGAGGTTAAACGCAATTTCATATCATGGCTTCAGTGGAAAGTTTTTGTATTTCTATTTTCTTGTTCTTGCAAAATATTGTTACTGGCTTGTTTCATTATTTCTGTTGTGCATATTGGTTGCCTGGTTATCAGGAAAAGAATTTTTCTTTGGTTGGAAAAATTTTATCACAGCATTAAAAACAAACCTGAATGCTTTCAAGTCGTTGCGACAATTTTTTCTTCTGCTTCAAAAACACAAGTATGCTGTCACTGCATTAGCAACCATCGTGGTGTTTTCTGCAACTGCTTTTTTTGCTGTGCCTCGCACGAGCATTTTTTTTGCAACATTCATCGTCATCAGTATTTTTAAAGTTGGATGGAAGGGTGAATGGAAAAATCATTCGAAGCGATTGTTGTATGGAAGTATTGCATTGTTGAGCGTCTTCATCTTCATTCTTTCGCTCCAGGTTTTTAAAGCAATGACGGTAAAAAAAGAAATTGCAGTTCGTGAACTTCTCTACAATCAAAATAAGAAAACAGATGTGGTCGTTCCTGAAATTTCTGCTTCAGGTATTCCCTTCGCTTTTACTTTTACGGATATCTCATCCGACTCATCGTATTGGGTAAATCGCTGCGTTGCGCGTCACTACGATTTGAAAACGGTGAGAACAGTTGTGAATTAAGACAACACTCAGCGGTAGAAGTTAAAACCGTTAAGGAAAGGTTAATCCTCTTTCAGCACACTTCAAAAACTTTACTTTTGCACATTCATTCTCAAAAAAAATAATTACAAATCATCTGATGAAAAAATTAATTTCTCCCGTTGCTGCTGCATGTGTTATTGCGATCAGCTTCACACAAACAGCTTGTAAAAACAGCGAGCCGAAAAAAGGCGTAGGTGTAAACCTTGCTGATCTTGATACAACCGTTCAACCCGGCACCGATTTCTTTCACTTTGCTGATGGCGGCTGGCTGAAAGCCAATCCGATTCCGGGTGACCAAAGCCGCTGGGGTTCGTTCAGTATCATTTCCGAAGGCAACAAAAAAAATATCCGTGAAATCGCAGAAGATGTTGCAAAGAAAACAGATGCCAAAAAAGGAAGTGCTGAGCAGTTGGTCGGAGATTTTTTCTTCAGTGCAATGGATACGGTGAACATCGAAAAACAAGGTGCGACTCCGATCAAAGGTAACATGGAGGAAATCGATAAGATCTCTGACATGAAAGGACTGCTTGCAATGGTTGCAAAAATGCAAATGTGGAACGCAAGTCCGATGTTCAACTTCGGAGCAGGACAGGATCCAAAGAACAGCGAAGTTGTTGTTCCGCAGGTTTACCAGGGTGGTTTATCACTTCCTGATCGTGATTATTATTTGAAGTCAGATGATCGTTCTAAAATGATCCGCGATGAATTTGGAAAGCATGTCACTAAAATGTTCCAGTTGTATGGAATGACGGAAGCAGACGGAAAAAAATATGCAGGAATTGTAATGCGTATTGAAACGGATCTTGCCAAAGCTTCGATGACACGCGTGGAGCAACGTGATCCTTACAAAACATATCACAAAGTTACCATCGCTGACCTCGATGCATTGACGCCAAGTTTAAAATGGGCTGACATGCTGGACGGTATGCAGGTGAAAGGGAAATACGATTACCTCGTACTTGGACAACCTGATTTTCTGAAAGAACTTGAACACCAGTTGAAGTCTACTTCACTGAACGATTGGAAAATTTATCTTAAGTGGAACATGTTGAATCTTTCTTCAGATATTATGAGCAATGATTTCGTGATGGAAGATTTTCATTTCAACCAGGTAATGTCGGGTCAGAAACAAATTCAGGATCGTTGGAAAAGAATGGTTGGTTTAACAGATGCTTTTCTTGGCGATGCAATGGGACAATTGTACGTAGCTAAATATTTTCCACCGGATGCAAAAAAGAAAGCGGATGAACTTGTTACAAACTTGCTGGCTGTTTACCAGGATCGCATCAACCGTTTGGATTGGATGAGTGCTGAAACAAAAAAGAAAGCTGTTGAAAAACTCAATGCCATCACACGCAAGATTGGTTATCCTGATAAATGGAAAGACTATGCAGGACTGGATGTAACACGCGATTCATTCTTCAAAAATATTCTGAATGCGACAGCGTGGAATTACGAATATGCTGTAAGTAAAATCGGAAAACCTGTGAACAGGAATGAGTGGGGGATGACTCCTCCTACTGTGAATGCATACTACAATCCTTCATTGAATGAAATCGTTTTCCCTGCAGGAATTCTTCAGCCGCCTTTCTTCGATCCGAAAGCAGATGATGCTGTGAACTACGGTGGCATTGGTGCTGTGATCGGTCATGAAATGACACACGGTTTTGATGACGAAGGACGTAACTATGATGCGAAGGGTAATCTCACCAACTGGTGGACTTCTGAAGACTCAGCGAAGTTTGACGCGAAAGCAAAAATGATCATCAACCAATTCAGCAGATACACTGTGCTGGATACATTGCATGTAAATGGTGAACTCACGCTTGGCGAAAACATCGCTGACCTTGGTGGTTTAACAATCGCTTACGAAGCATTCAAACATACAGAAGAAGGAAAGAGCACGGATAAAATTGACGGCTTCACACCTGACCAGCGTTTCTTTCTTGGTTTTGCGCGCATCTGGGCAAGCAACATTCGCCCGGAAGCAGCAGCGCAACGCATCATCATCGATCCACATTCACCGGCACAATTCCGTGTGAACGGACCTCTTTCCAACATGACAGAGTTTTACGAAGCGTTTGGAATTAAAGAAAGCGATGCATTGTATCGCAAGGATGCTGATCGCGCGAAGATTTGGTAAACTGAAAAGTTCAAAGTTCTTAGTTCAAAGTTTTTAGTAAAAGACCCGGAGAAATTTTCTTCGGGTCTTTTGTTTTGACAAAGTGCATTAACATAAATTCCCAATTGCAAGTTACTTTGAACTTTGAACTAAGAACTTTGAACTATTCAAAAGAACAACCCTATCTTTACCGCATGTCCTCTTCATTTTCCGATTTCAAACTGAACAAGCAACTTTTAAATGCAGTCGCTGATGCAGGGTTTGAGCATCCAACTGCCGTTCAGCAAAAATCAATTCCACTTATTCTTGCAGGACATGATGTGATGAGTGTTGCCCAGACAGGAACAGGAAAAACAGCAGCGTACCTTTTGCCATTGCTGATGAAAATAAAATATGCGGAAGGAGAATTTCCCCGCGCTCTGATTCTTGTTCCCACACGTGAACTTACAGCGCAGGTGTTGGATCACCTTAAAATGTTTTCGAAATATACTGACCTGCGCTGCGCTGCCGTCTTCGGTGGAGTAGGAACGAAAGCGCAAATAGAAGCGTTGGAAAGCGGAGTTGACATTCTCGTTGCAACTCCGGGAAGGTTGCTTGATCTCTATTTCTCCGGTCATCTCATCCTGAAAAAATTACAAATGGTGGTGATGGATGAAGCGGAACGTTTGCTTGACATGGGTTTTAAAAAGCAAATCAACAGCGTGCTCGATATCATTCCACGCAAACGTCAGAATATTTTATTTTCCGCAACGATGTCTGACAACGTGAAAGCCGTTGCAGATAATTTTCTTGATATGCCAATGATGGTTCACATCGCTCCCGAAACAAGAACGGCAAAAGGAATCAGTCAGGTTTTATATCTTGTTCCTAACCTCAGAACAAAGGTTAATTTGATGGAACATTTTCTTGCTGATGAAAATTTTTCCCGCGTCATTGTTTTCTGCAAGACAAAAAATACAGCTACGAATATTTTTAAATACTTAAGTCGTAAACATGGAGAAGCGCAGGTGAGAGTGATCCACGGCAATAAAGATCAGAACACGCGCATCAATGCATTCAGGGCTTTCAAGGAAGGTGTGATCAGGATTCTGATCACTACAGATGTTGCTGCACGTGGAATTGATGTAACGGAAGTGAGTCACGTGATTAATTTTGACATGCCACTTGTGTACGAAGATTACATTCATCGCATCGGGAGAACAGGTCGTGCTTTTAAAACGGGCGACTCGATTACGTTCTGCAGTCCGAACGATGAATACCACATCAAGAAAATTCAAAAACTGATAGGCCAAAAAATTCCCGTTCAGAAATTACCTGCGGAAGTAAAAATTGAAGAAACTCCGTTTGAGGAAAATCAGTTGATGTTGAGAGAAATTGATGCTCAACGAAAAAAAGATGATCCGACTTATTCCGGAGCATTCCAGGAAAAGAAGAAAAGACATTAGTTGATTGGCTGATCCGCTAATTGGCTAATTAAAAATAATGATACAGAGAAGCGCAAAGGCTACATCATATTTCCTCATTACCATCCTTGCTATCGTCTGGGGAAGTTCATTCATCCTGATGAAAAAAGGATTGGAAGTTTATTCCTGGGACCAGGTTGGTGCAATCCGAATGTTGGTTTCGTTTGTGGTGTTGTTTCCTTTTGTCTTTCGAAGTTTTAAAAGGATTGAAAAAAAGGATTGGAAATTTATTCTTCTCTCGGGTTGCTGCGGCAATCTTATTCCGTCTTTTCTTTTTCCGTTAGCTGAAACACGCTTAGACAGTGGACTTGCAGGCATCATGAATTCTCTCACACCACTTTTTACATTGCTCGTTGGATTACTGTTTTTCGGAATTTCCTTTTCTTCAAACAGGGTTTTAGGAGTTGTAATCGGATTAATTGGCGCTGTTGTCATCATGCTGGCGAAATCGAATGGCATCGTAATGGACAATGTGCAATATTCGCTGTATGTAGTTGTCGCAACGATTTGTTATGCATTCAGCGTGAACGTGCTGCGATACAGATTGCTTCATGTCGATTCCATTCTCATCACGGGTTTTGCATTGATGTTTGCCGGAATTCCATCCACCGTTTATTTGTTCACGACTGATTTTGTTCAGCGAACTCAATCTTCTGACGGAGCGTTGTATTGTTTGCTCGCTGTGATCACGCTTGCTGTTTTCAGCACGGCAATCTCTACGGTTCTTTTTAATCGATTGATAAAGCTGACAACTGCTTTGTTTGCTTCATCCGTTACG
>JAYTXY010000207.1:0-9763 GCA_043742705.1 Bacteroidota bacterium | reverse complement strand
TTTTTTCAAAGGTGAGGACAATGACTAAGATTGAGAACATAGATCAGTTGCGGGCAGAAATAAGCAAGTTGAAAGTTGTTGCAAAAGAGCAGGAGCAGCAACTTAAACAGGATCTGAAAGAGATTCGACAGGAGTTCAAGCCGGAGAACATCATTTGGAATTCGCTTTCTTCTTTGACCGGAATCAAAATCAGCAAGAATGAATTTTTCAAAGACGGTATTGCATTCGGACTCTCGCTTATCCTTCAACGATTTGTTTTGAAAACGGAAAAGAAAATAGAAAATCGTGCCTATGAATTCGTGGACTCTATTTTTGAGCGCGTGAAAAGCTTTGTAAATAAGTTTGCAAGTTCAGAGGCGAAGCGGAGCGAACGAAAAGAAGCTAAAGAAGATTTTTAATCCAGAAGAATAAATCATTTAGTGATTTTATTTTTCATTTTTGGTAGTAAAAGCCCGTTCAAAAAGCCTGTCATGCAGGAGGACTCTATTTATGAATAAATTTCGCTGCTAATCTGAAATGGATTCCTCCTGAATGACTTCTATAAGTTATCCTAAGTAAAACTAAGTTCTTAAATTATTAACCTCCGGCTTTCTTCGCTTTGAATCCCATATCAGCAAGGAGTTTCATCACTTTCTCGCGCTGGTTTCCTTGGATCATAATCGTATAATCTTTTACTGATCCGCCAACTCCGCATTTTATTTTTAATTCTTTACCGAGCTTTTCAAGATCAGACATGGTTCCTTTAAAATCCCTGACAATCGTTACAGCTTTGCCACCATGGTATTCAAGCCACACACGAAGATCCTGCTGATTGGATTTTGCAGTTGGCTGTTCCGGCTTTGCATCAGTCTTAAACTGAAAATCAGGATTGGTGGAATAGACGACTCCGGAAAGATTTTTTTTCTTTGACACGTAATTAATTTATTGAGTTGTCCCGATACTTCGGGATGGTAATTTGATGATGAAGAAAAGAATCAGAAAATTTTCGGAACGAAAATTATCAAGCCGACACATGCTGAAATAACTGCGGCAATAAGAACAGCACCAGCAGCAATGTCTTTAACTTTTCCCGCAAGAAAATTGTATTCCGGGGAAACAAAATCAGTGAGGTACTCAAGTGCTGTGTTAAGTAACTCAGTCGTCCACACAAGAGCAATGCTCAACAGAATGAAACACCATTCTGTTGCACTCAGTTTGTAATAAAACGAAAGTCCGATCACCAGGATTGTTGCCACAAAATGAAAACGAATGTTGAACTGCGATTTAATCGCTTCAACCAATCCTTTGGCAGCGTATGCAAAGCCGCTCATGAAACTCCTGAAATTTCTTCTGACAATCATGGTAAATCAGTTTGTGGAACAATTACATTCAATGACTTCGGTAGTATTTTAACGTGAAGGTCGCTATTAAAAGTTACGGGTTCGCCATCAATATGACCTTTCAACACAGCATTATTTTTCAAAACTATATTTTTTCCTGACATCCTTGAAAAAAACTTTGAGTTTTGTATGGAGTTATTCATCAATTTGTAGATTAAGGCGGGTGCATGGATAAACGAGAAATTCCGCATCAACGAAACATCAATAATCCCGTCATGTACACTTGCAAATGGTGCAATCACAGCATTGTTACCAAACTGGGAGGAATTGGCAAACGTAAGCAGGAAGCATTCCTGTGTTATAGTTGTGCCGTCCACGGTTATTTCATGCGTCAGAGGTTTATACTTGTAGAATTCTGAAAGCACAAGTTTCACGTAGGTTGAATAACCTCGCTTCGAAGAATCTGCAAAGAGATGAGCGATGTGTGCATCGAAACCAACGCCAATCGTGCCGAGACAAAATTCTTCGTTCACTCTTACAGTGTCGATCCAATCACGCTTTCCGGTGTTAATGACATGTATTGCCTTTTCAAGATTCATAGGAATTCTCAGATGCCTCGACATTCCGTTTCCTGATCCCATCGGAATAATTCCAAGAGCCGTCTCACTTCCTTCCAGTCCTTTTGCCATTTCATTGGCAGAACCATCGCCACCAACGGCAATTACTGCATCGTATTCCCCTGTAGCAGCTTCCTTGCTTAAAACAGTTGCATGCTTCGGTCCTTCAGTAAAGAGTATTTCAGCTTCGTACTTTTCCCTGTCAACAATGCGGTTGATCAGATCAGGAATTCCGTGTTTTTTTGTTACACCTGATTTGGGATTAATTACAAAGCGGATTTTCTTTTTCATACTCAAGGTTGAATAGACGCGACCAATAAACTAATGAACTAACGAACCAGTCTTCTCCACCGTCATCTTATTTTTCACCAACGCACGATTATAATTCTGAATGAACGCTTTTAATCTTTTCTCCATCTTTTCTGCAACTACAGTTTCGGTATGAACCAGATTTTGCTGCAACAAACCATCTGTAGAATAATGATAAAGGAAATTATCCTTCAGCGTATCCAAACTTAAGGAATAATTGCCAGAAATATATTGATAAGAATCATTCAGATAATTTATTGCAAAGTGGGATGCAGAAGTATCAAATACACTTTGTCCAAAAGAGAAAAATGGTTGATCGAAGTGCAGGTAATCAAGTATGCTCGGGAGAATATCAATTTGCTGAGTGGTAAGTCCAGATGATCCTTTCAATGATCCATCGTGACGATAAAAAATAATCGGAATGGAGTAGATGCCAAGTTTGCTTTCATACGAAGGATATTCCGACAACGCAGTGTGATCAGCCGTGATGACAAATAGGGTGCTGTCGAACCAAGGCATGGCGGAAGCAGTTTCGAAAAATTTTCTCAGGCAAAAATCAGCATACTGAATGCTTTCATGAATCGGAAGTGTTCCCTTTTTGAATTTATCTTTAAACTCAGCAGGAATTGAATAAGGATGATGAGAAGAAAGCGTAAACAAGGTAGAGAAGAAAGGCTGATGCATTGTGCTCAGCTGTTTTGCAAAGTTCTGAAGAAACGGTCCGTCATAAATTCCCCAGCTTCCGTCAAAATCCTTATCGTTGTTATATTCTCTTCTTCCATAATAAGAATCAAAACCTGCAAGGTGTGTGAAGTTGTCGAAACCCATCGTACCGTTTGTTCCGCCATGGTAAAAGGAAGTAACGTATCCTTTTTGTTTAAGAAGGCTTGCTATGCTGTTGATCGAATTCCCCGAATACGCTGAAGTGATAAACGGTTCTCCCATCAGCGAAGGAATACCAGCAACAACGGCAGGAATGCCTTCGATGGACCTTTTACCATTTGCAAATGCATTGCTGAAAACAAGACTTTCATGAATTAGTGAATCAAGAAAAGGAGTGTATCCTTCGGAATGATTAAGGCTGCCGATATATTCTTTTCCGAAACTCTCCATGATGATTACAATTACATTCAGGTTTCTGAATGGTTCCGGATGATTGAAATGGTGAATCACAGGAGAAATTTTTTTTGCTTCTTCTGCAGGAAAATAATTCATCTCAGTAAGTTGGCTTTTGTCAAAAGTCTTGATGATTGTAAAAGGAGTATTTAAAATCAGCGCAACATCTTTAGCAGAGCCGTATTGAGAAGCCGAAATAATTGAAATGGGTTTGTATTGAATACCTCCGCGAAAACCAATAACGATAAGTGTCACAACTAAACCATGCAACACAATTTTTTTCAGAATGGAAGGAGAATTTTCGCCTTGCTCTTCAACCGATTTTCTCTGAATCCTGATTTTAGAATAGAATATTATCAACAGAAATATCAAAACAATCAGAAGCAAAAGCATGTACCAGAAATCGCGAACCATTCGCGGCATGGTGTTGATGAAATCTTCACCATAGCTCATGATCTTGAAGGTTTCGCTTGTGGCATGTCGCGAGGAGAAACGAAAGAACCCGAAATCAATGCAGATGAAAAGCAACAGCGGAATATTGACAACGAGAAAAAGCACTTTCAGGAAAATCTGGTAATAACGGTGATAAAAAATTTGAAAGGGATTGAGGTGAAGTACGATGAAAATAATATTCGAAATAACAATGGAAGATAAATCAAAGCGAATCCCGAAGAAGAAATCTTTTGAAATGGAAATAGCCGAAACATCACTGAAATAACTGAAGTTAAAAATGAGAAAGAATAACCTGCAAACGGAATAAAAAGCAACGAGCAATGCTGTTCTTTGTACAAGCAAAAGCAAATTGCTTTTCTGTTTCTCCATGCTGACGAAAGTAATAAAACGGTGGGTAATGAAAATAAAAAAGCTGCCAATGACTGACAGCTTTTAAAAGAAATATAATAATAACAATTAAATCTTGGTCAAGACAGCATGGAAATCTCCAGGATCAGGACCACCAGATGAATTGTAGTCCAAAATAATTTGGTTTGCCTTATTATTAATGGTTCCAGTTCCATGAATAGTAAATGGGCTAACAGTCTGAGTAGGAATTGTTATTGCTTGTCCACTAACAGTTGCTTGACACGTAAAAGCAGTTCCAGAAAAACCAGATAAAACACTTCCATCTTCTTCATCTGAAGCTGTTGCACCCGGGTCGGAATATGAAGAGACAGAATTTAATCCGATTGTTTTAGGATTGTCTCCAGTAATCGAGATAGTTGGAGCGGTTGTGTCATCTTTCTTACATCCATTAAGAAAGATAAATCCTACTGCCAAGAATAATGTAGAAGCAACTAAAATGGTTCGTTTCATTTTTGTATAGTATTTTGAGGTTTGAGTTAATTTCAAGGCAAAGATACTTGCTATTTTCTTTTCATAAAATTTTTAACGGTTTTTTAGAGATTAAATAATCATTCTATCTTTGCACGCACAAAATCAATTTAAATCACAAGACAAAAATGAAAAAAGTTCTCTCTATCCTTTTAATTGCAGGTATTTCTGCATTGGTTGCTTGCGGGCCAAGCGCTGAAGAAAAAGCTGCTGCTGAAAAACAAGTTCAGGATTCTATTGCTGCTGTGCAAGCTACTGCGGATTCTATCGCTGCTGCTGTTGCTGCCGCTGAAAAGGCAACTGCCGATTCTATTGCAGCCGTTGCTGCTGCCCAGGCTACTGCAGATTCCATCGCTGCTGCTGCAAAAAAGCCTGCGAAAGCACCTGCAAAACCTAAAACTACTGCTGAAAAGGTTAAACCCGGTCAGCCATTGCCAGGAAGGCCAAATGCAATTAAAAAGTAAAAAATGTAACGATTTGACCTGAAATCTAATTTTCAGGTTGAATTTTAATAACTTCAAATTGTTAATTTCTTTTGTTTTTTCTATTGTCAGATAGAAAAATAAGCCTACATTTGCGCCCATTAAACTAAAAAAACCAAAATGAAAAAAGTACTCTCTACCTTATTACTTGCAGGAATGTTCGCATTCTACGCATGCGGTCCTAGTGCCGAAGAAAAAGCAAACGCTGAAAAACAAGTTCAGGATTCTATCGCTGCTGCTGCTGCTGCAACTGCTGCTGCTGCAACTGCAACTCCTGATTCAGCTGCTGCTGCAACTGCTGATACCAGCAAAATGGCTACTCCTGAAAAGAAGTAATCAAACCATTTAAAAAAATAAAAGAGGGAGTTTCGGGAACGGAACTCCTTTTTTTATTGCCTGAAAAACAGGTTAAACCACTTTCTCTTTCTTCACGGTTTTGCCGGCATCCAATCCACAGTTAGGGCAGTCGCCTCCGGAATGTTTTCCTGAAAACATTTTATAGAATCTCACCCCGATAAAAAATACTGCAAAAGCAGCAATAATAATTACAAGAATAACCTGGGTTGTCATTTCTATTCTTTAGGATGATGTAAAGGTATAAAGCTTTTTCGATAATTTTGAAGCGTCATCTACTAATTACGAATCCATACGAATGTACGAATCAGCAGTATTTATGACTCTTACTTTGGTTTATTATTTAATAGGATTCGTAATTAGTATATTCGTATTGATTCGTAATTCGTAGATTGTTTATGATGAAGTTTAGCAAAACCGGTTTCGCAAATGAAACGCTTGTTTCAATATATAAGGAGCTTTTAACTCCTCGTCTCATCGAGGAAAAAATGCTCGTCCTGTTGCGCCAGGGAAAAATTGCAAAGTGGTTCTCCGGAATCGGACAGGAGGCAATTGCTGTTGGCTGCGGACTGGCTCTTGAACAAGACGAATACATTCTTCCAATGCACCGAAACCTTGGTGTATTTACCTCGAGGAAGATTCCTCTTCACCGCTTATTTTCTCAATGGCAGGGAAAGCCAGGAGGATTCACCAAAGGCAGAGATCGCTCTTTTCATTTCGGCACACAGGAGTATCATATTGTCGGAATGATTTCACATCTCGGTCCGCAACTTGGTGTCGCTGACGGAATCGCTCTTGGAAATTTATTGAAGAAAAATAAAAAAGTCACTGCCGTTTTTTCCGGTGACGGAGGAACCAGCGAAGGAGACTTTCATGAGTCATTGAACGTAGCAGCCGTCTGGGATCTTCCTGTCATCTTCATCATTGAAAACAATGGCTACGGATTGTCGACACCATCGAATGAACAATTTCGCATGAAGCAGTTCATTGATAAAGGAATCGGTTATGGAATGGAAGCTGTTCAGGTTGATGGAAATAATATTCTTGAAACGTATTCAACAATAAAATCACTTGCAGAATCGATTCGGAAAAATCCAAGACCTGTTTTATTGGAATGCCTGACTTTCAGAATGCGTGGGCACGAGGAAGCATCAGGAGTGAAATATGTTCCGAAAGAATTATTTGAAGAGTGGGGAAAGAAAGATCCTGTGAATAACTACGAGAATTTTTTGCTCCAGGAAAAAATCATTGATGAATCTACGATTGCAACCTTCAGGAAAGAAATAAAACTGGAGATTGAAAAACATTTGCAGGTTACGTTTGCCGAAGAAAACCCGAAAGTGAATACGGCTACTGAAGTGAACGATATGTATGATAGCAAGCCTGCTGCGATTCACGTTACTTCGTCTCAAAAAAAATCGGAGAAGCGATACCTTGATGCTATTACCGATGGTATGCATCAAGCGATGCAGCATCATGAGAATCTTGTTATCATGGGACAGGACATTGCTGAATATGGTGGCGTGTTCAAGGCTACGCAAGGCTTTGTGGAAGAATTCGGAAAAGCCCGTGTTCGCAATACTCCCATTTGCGAGTCTGCGATTATCGGTGCAGGATTTGGTCTTTCAATCAATGGAATGAAAGCGATTGTTGAAATGCAGTTTGCAGATTTCGTCACCTGTGGTTTTAACCAGATTATTAATAACCTTGCAAAGAGTCACTACCGTTGGGGACAAAATGCTGACGTAGTTGTTCGCATGCCAACCGGGGCAGGTGTAAATGCAGGTCCTTTTCACTCGCAAAGCAACGAAGCATGGTTTGTTCATACTCCGGGATTGAAAGTGGTTTATCCTGCTTTTCCTTCCGATGCAAAAGGACTGATCATTTCTTCCATTGAAGATCCGAATCCTGTAATGTTCTTTGAGCACAAAGCACTTTACAGAAGTGTTTCCGAAGAAGTTTTCGATGATTATTATACAACGGAAATCGGCAAAGCGCGTCTTGTGAGAGAAGGAAAGGATGTAACTATTGTGAGCTATGGATTAGGAGTTCACTGGGCGATGGAAGTGCTTGATAAAAACAAAGACATCGCTGCTGATCTCATTGATCTCAGAACACTGTTACCCTGGGATAAAGAATGTGTTGAAAATTCAGTTCGCAAAACAGGGAAACTCATCATCCTTCACGAGGATACATTGATCGGTGGAGTCGGAGGAGAAATTGCAGCTCATATAAGTGAGCATTGTTTTGAATCTCTTGATGCGCCTGTTGTAAGAAGCGCTTCGTTAGACACACCTGTTCCGATGAACGTGGAACTTGAAAATAATTTTTTACCGAAATACCGATTTGGGGAGCAGTTGAAAAAGCTGGTCGCTTATTGATTCTCTTTCAGCAGCTTTGCAAGTTGATTCAAGGCTTCCACATTTTGAGGAAAGAAAATGGAATTGTAAATCGAATTTTTTTCACGCGATGTAAGATGCCAGCTCAATGAAATTTCCTGTTCTTTCGTTGGCAATTCTACAGTCAGGTAATCAAGTTTTCCATTGAACCATGCCTGTGCATATTGAAAAGCTTCTTCCTGGTTGTAATCCTGTATGGTGAGCAGGTTTCCGTAAATGTTCCCAAGAGGAGTGATGATGTTTTCAAAAAAAGTAAGGCGAGGTTTCTTTTCCATCGGACGCATGCGATGTGAATCACGAATGTCAAGAAAAACAACACCACTTGTATTTTCTGAAATCCAGTCACGGAATGTATAAAGAAATTTAACGGAAGATTTTAATCCTGTGTTGTCACGTATTCCTGCATCCATCACTTGTGCTGCAGGTTCACTTGGTAAGGTGACGGCTGGCAGAATGTAAGGGAACGTTGAATTCATCCGCAACACCGTGGTGAATTTGATGTTGTAAGCATTTTGTTCTTTAAACAATTTTCCAAATTCAATTCCGTCAATAGTAGGATCAAAAACAAAAGTTGAATCGTTAGAATGATACGTAAGATAAGAAACAGGTTGAGGTGAAACGATCAATCTTCTCCCGTCATTCACAATGGTAGGAGTAAAGATCATCATTGGAATCAAGGCCTTTTCTTCGGGAGTTTTGTAATCCTTCAACCGTTTCGAAAACACGAATCCTGAATTTTCATTCAATTGTTTCTCGAAGGAATATCCGCGGTCTTTGGTGTAAATGGAACCTTCTTCCTTGAACCTCTGAATGTTCAAAAAGATATCACTTACCGACATACTGAAGGCAATCGGATTAAGTAAGTCCTTCGAAATTTCATATAAGTGTTCCTTGCTTCTGTAGTCATTGATAAGAGCAAGTTGTTGTCTCAGGTAAAGTTCCCTGTAAAAAGCTGCGCCAATCATTCCTCCGGAAGCTCCAGTGATGAGTTCAGAACATTTCATGAATTCATTATTGGTAAGACTATCGGCAGCTTCCATGACGCGGAAAGCCCACATCGTTGCGCGCAGTCCTCCTCCTG
Source organism: Bacteroidota bacterium (assembly GCA_043742705.1). Lineage (GTDB taxonomy): Bacteria > Bacteroidota > Bacteroidia > AKYH767-A > 2013-40CM-41-45 > JAPLDA01. Next base: position 757 of record JAYTXY010000207.1, on the reverse strand, counting down.
AGCAGTTGATAAGAACAAGTTTTGGTTTTTTAGTGAACTTATTTCTCCAGTTTTCAAGAATGTGAATCGTGTTTTTGAAATCAGCTTGCGCTGCGCTTGAATCGTTGAATGACTGAAGTGTGGGAAGACTATAAGATACTTTATCATCGCTGTACTTTAATCCGTAGGCTCTGTTCTCAGGATAAAAAATTCCGTAACGGGAAAGGAAATTAAAAATCAAAAGCAGAAAGATAAATGTGATGGCTGACCATGACTTCAGCCAAAACCGAAACGCACTGCTTAACATCAGGAACATTGAAAAAATAAGAATGATGCTTGCCCCGGCAGGAATCTGGAATAGTGAGTGTTCCTTGAACAGTCCCATGACAATGAACAACACAAAAACAATTACTTCAACAACGGCTGCATTCAGATGGTTCTGCCTGAAGACGGATTCAAGTTCTTCCTTTTTATAATGCTCCGTTCTTCTAACAAGTTTTACCTTGAATGGAGAACTCAGGTACGTATCCACGCGCCATTGTTTTGCATAGCGCATCCTGAAACTAAACTTCCTTTTTTTTCGTTCGCCCAGAATTTGTTCAAGGTGTTCAGCAAAAGGTGCATCGGGATTGGTGTCAGAAGCTTCAGTCCCGAACATTTTTACAATGTCTGTGTTCGTTCTGAAGAAATAGGTGAGTGTGATAAGAATGCTGATGGTGAGTCCGATCAGGAACCCAAGTGCGTCAATGATTGCACTGAGCGGACTTTGAAACTCATT
>JAYTXY010000206.1:0-6137 GCA_043742705.1 Bacteroidota bacterium | reverse complement strand
TGAATGACGACATCAAGAGTGGGAAAGTGGAAGAGTGAGAAAGTGTGAGGAGGAGAAAGTGGGAAAGTGGGAAGGTGAGAAAGTGTGAGGAGGAAAAAGTGGGAAGGTGCGAAAGTGAGCGCACTGAAAAGACAGACAGTGCAGTCAGAAATGTCATTCAGGAGGAATCTATTTCAAAGTTGGCAGGATCGTTTTATTTATAAATAGTTCCATCTGAATGACGACATCAAGAGTGCGAAAGTGTGAGGAGGAGAAAGTGTGATTGAGAGGAGATCTAGGGGTGTGTTGCTAATGTTAAATCTTCTTAAATTATTTTATCTGATTCAATTCTGAGTATTTTTGCATGAATAACTATGCGCTACTTATTTTTCCTGTTTTTCTTTTTCATGATTTCCTCTGTAACTTCTCAAACAGTTCAGCCAATGAGTTTTGATCAGCTGCAGAAGAGATTGTTTGAAACAAAAGACAGCGTGATTGTTCTTAACTTCTGGGCAACATGGTGTAAGCCTTGTATAGAAGAGCTTCCCGGCTTTGAACAACTGCGTGAAAAATATGTTTCGCGAAAATTAAAAATCATTCTCGTAAATCTTGACTTCAATTCCAAAATAAAATCATCCGTTGAACCGTTTATTAAAAGGAAAAACCTAAAATCAGAAATCTGGCACATCACCGATTCAGATCCGAATGTATGGATCAATAAAATTGACAGTACGTGGAGCGGAGCGATTCCCGCCACTGTTATTTACGATTCTTCTCACAACAAATTAAAATTCATTGAAGGACAGGTGACGTTTGAGGAATTGGATCGGATGGTGGCTCCCTTTTTAGTAACGAAGTGACGAAGTAACTAGGTGACTAGGTAACTAAGTGACTAGGTGAATTGAATAAATGAATGAATGAGAAAGTGAGAAGGTGAGAAAGCGCGTCTGCGTTACCTGTTCGATAAAAACTAAATTACAAGAATAAAATAAAGCTTACTTAATTACTTAGTCACTTCGTTCCTTAATCACTAAAAAAAGAAAAATGAAATCAAAACTCAACATCCTTGCAATCACAGCAATTCTATTTGCGTTCACTCCCGCCGGATACAAAACCGGTGATTCAGTAAAAGACTTTTCCTTAAAAAATGTAGACGGAAAGAGGGTTTCCATGAGCAACTACAAAGAAGCAAAAGGATTCATCGTAGTGTTTACGTGTAATCATTGTCCGTTTGCGAAAGCATATGAATCACGCATTATGGCATTGGATAAAAAATATGCTTCCAAAGGTTTTCCTGTCATTGCCATCAGTCCGAATGATCCGGAAGCTGTTCCTGAAGATTCATACGACAACATGATTGTTCGTGCCAAAGAAAAAAAATATTCATTTCCTTACCTGATTGATGAATCACAGGAAATTGCACGTGCTTTCGGAGCTACGCGTACTCCTCATGTGTTCATTGTAAAGAAAGAAGACGGAAAAAATGTATTGAAGTACATTGGAGCGATTGACAACAACTCTGAAGAGCCTGAAAAGGCGACTCAACATTTCGCGGAAGACGCGGTGAACGCTTTGCTTTCCGGAAAACCTGTTACAACGACAGAGACAAAAGCAATCGGCTGTACGATTAAATGGAAATCATAAGCAGAGTAGACTATAGACAATAGACAATAGACAATAAAATAAAAAAAGCAGACAATCGGTTCTCACAAATTGTCTGCTTTTTTATTGTCTACTGACTGATTACTCTTTAATCGGGTTTGCAAGTTTGCGGATTAAAGATTCGTCCATCTTCACAAACCACAGTATTCGTTTGCTTCCTGTGTTAGAAGCATTGAATGCTTCGTATAGGTCAGCGATCTTCTTCACTTTCTTCCGGAACTCCTCAGGCTTGATAGCAGCTTTCAGAAGTTTGATAAAGAGAGCAGCTGATTCAAATAAACTTTCATCTTCTCCGGTCTGACGCTTTATACTCTGAATCAACTGAGCGCATAATCCGTCTTCTCCCATCATTGCATAATTTAATGCCTGGAATAATTTGCATTCCACGTCAGAGAAAAGATATTTTTTCAAAGACATGTCGTTGCGGAGTGAGTTGATTGTTTTAGCAGCGCTGTTGTAATCGCCTTCGTAGAATTTTCCGATGGCGATGAATTTTTTAAACGAAATGTACGGGTACGGTTCATTGCTGTTGGTATCAAGTGCATTCTCCAGCTCACCGTTAAGGTCAGTAAGATGAGTGACATTTCCGTTTACAAGAAAACGATCCAATTTCGACTGCAAAAACTGTGTAACATAAAAACTGAATACGGGTTTGTGAGCAATGTCAGGAACCTGTGCATTGATCTGGTTATAATAATGGTCGGCACGAACTGCATTGCCTGTCTTCTGATAATATTCAAAGTAGAGGAAGTCAACAAGGAAACGGATGCTCTGATAAAAAGTATCCATCTCAAACGTGTCAAAATGTTTTTTAATCTGCTGAAGGATGGAGTCAATTTCAATCTCCAGTGCTTTCAGATTTTCAGAACGCGAAGTAAGCGTACACAAATAATAGATGCGCACAATGTTGTACAACACGAACAAACGGTGACCGTGATACAGTTCAGAAATGTTCGTCAGCTCGCGCAATACACGTTTCATGTTTTCAAGATCACCTTCTTCCCTGGTGAGCAGGTACATTCCGGTGCATTTTGAAAATTCAAAAAACAAATCCTCCGCTTTTACAACAGACAGAGAATATGCTACGTGTTTGTTATATTCTTTTTCATAAAAATCAAAATCTCCGTTGTACATACTCAAGCGTGCAAGCGCTTTATATACTACAATGAGTTCATTGGAAAGATCGTATTCGATCAGTTGCTTTTCAAGATTTTTCAAGGCGCGGATGGAAACATCCCTGTCATTTCCGAACAACATTGCAGGCACCATGGCCACTTTTTCTTTTAATGCGCTGATCGGGTTGTCAACATTATTTGAAAGGTATTGAGCAATTTTTTCGTTCAGGCGAGATTTGAGGGTGTAATAAGTGCTGGCATTTACTCCAAGTACTTCCATCATTTTGCTCTCGTCATAATTATGCTGACGTGCGGCTTCAAGAACAAGGTATGGCTTGTTATTTTTCCTGCCGGCAACAGCAGAAAGAAGTTCCTGGTACTCGTTTTCGTTCAGTTTCTTAATTGTTTTGTTCAATGTTTCCATTTGAATGAAGTTGGATTTTAATGTGAAGTGTCTTTATTATATGCGCTGAATCTAGGGTGTCTAACGATGATTCAAAGCCTTAGGATACACCACGCACTACTTTTCAGGGTATTTATTAATTGACTTTCCTTTCAGCAGTTGGTGAAATTATCGTTCACTTAGTTTCGTGGAAATTGAGGTTAATAATCAGTTCCCTTCCCACCTTCTCCTATTTTTTTGATTGAAAATTCCGAAAACCTTACAGATGTAAGAAAGCAGGGGCGTTGTAAAAAACAACACCCTACTAAAGAGGTATAATTGATTCAAAACTAAAACTTCATTCAAATGAAAATTCTATCTACAAAATCAATCTCAGGATTCCGGAACAGCGTGGCGTTTCAATCTCTCAAGACAAAAGCAGCTTCTCACCGCTTGTTTATGTACGCGTTGGAACTTGTAATCCTGTTCGTGCTGGTGTTTGCAACGGTAAGCACTTTTGCACAAGCTCCTCAAACGACTCCTGCTGCAAAGGCAGTTGCTGAATCCGGCAAACTGGAGTTTGTAAAACAACAAATCGTTTACAATGCAGGGAAAGTGTATTTCAACTGGATTGTAAAAGCGAACTCGGAAGATTGCATTTATGTAATCGAACGATCAACTGATGGTAACGAGTACGAACCTGTTGGTTTAAAAGAAGGCATCGGTTCACCGCTTGAATTGTTGTACAGCTGGGTGGATACAAAGCCGGCTAACGGAACTGCTCATTATCGCATCAAGCAAATTGACAACGATGGAAAACTGGTATCGCAGGCTGATACAAAAATGGTTGCCGTGCCTGAATCAAATCCATTGTTCATAGAAAGAGGCAGCAGAATGGTTTCCACCAAATAAGGGAATCCATTGCCTGATACTCATTACGGGGAGTTATCTATTAATATTTCATTATGAAGACCATTTCGCACTTGAAAAAACATCTGAAAAGAATACTGATCCTGACATACATCCCGATACTTATCGGGATGCTTTCAGTATTTTCAGAAGGCGCTAAGGCAGCACCCAGCGCTTCGTTCATTGCGAATCAAACTTCAGGATGTACACCATTAAGCGTTCAGTTCAACAGCACCTCAACGGGAGCTGTTTCATTTTATTGGGACCTCGGAAACGGAAATACTTCTACCCTTCCGAATCCTTCTAACCTGTATACAAATCCCGGAACATATACTATTTCCTTGGTAGCAACTGACGGAACCGGACAAACTGATACCGCTGTATATGTTAACTACATCCAGGTAGTAGGAAAGCCAAACGCAGATTTCTTTTGCGCTGTAACTTCTGCCTGCCTGGACGATAATTTATTTGCTTACACCAATACATCAACAGGCGGAGCTACTTACCTGTGGGATTTTGGTGACGGAACAACTTCCACGCTGGTCAATCCTACTCATCATTACAACCAGTCGGGAACGTTTACAATTACATTAATTACTACCAACTCGTCAGGATGCCAGGATATCAAAATACAGAATCTTTACATTACTGTTTTTCCAAAACCGTTGGCAAACATTACAGCCAACACGACATCAACGTGTGATCCGAGTACGGTTTTCAATTTCAGTTCTGCAGGTACAGGTCTTGTTTCATGGTCATGGAATTTAGGTGACAACTCTACTTCGAATCAGCAGAATCCTTCTCATGTATATGGAACTGCGGGAACGTTTCCTGTTTCCTTAATTGTTACTGACAGCCGAGGTTGCGGTGACACAACAAATACACCGACTATCGTTCATGTCGGAACATCTAATTGGGCAAGTTTTACTGCAAGTCCTGACAGCGGCTGCGCTCCATTAAGCGTCACATTCAGTAACACAAATGCAAACGTAGCCAGCAGTCACTGGAACTTCGGTGATGGATACACTTCAACCGTGTTCGCCCCTACTCATGTTTACAGCATTCCGGGAATTTACACCGTGTCGCTGACTGTGACTACAACTACAGGTTGTACAGATTCGGTACGACATGTAAATACAATCCGTGTCGGAATTCAACCTACCGTAAACTTCACCTATTCAAACGGTGTAGGATGTGCTCCACATGCTGTTCAATTCACCAACACCTCTTCCAACTTCACAACCTGTCAGTGGAATTTCGGTGACGGAACGGTTTCGAATGCAACCAATCCTTCTCACTCCTATACAGGACACGGAACGTACAGTGTAACGCTTACATGCTGGGGACCAACCGGCTGTTCAAGAAGCAGGACACTTTCAAATATTATAAAGGTTTCTGCCGCTCATGGTTTATTTATTGCCAACCCGCGAATAGGTTGTCCTCCTCTTACGGTTAACTTCACCAATGCTTCGTACGGAAATCAACTTACTTACTTTTGGAATTTTGGTGACGGGAATACATCCACTGCAGTATCACCCACACACACCTATAACACAGCAGGACATTTTGACGTCACACTTGTTGTAAGAGATTCACTTGGTTGTACTGATACGATCTTCAAGCCTTCTTACATCCAGACCTTAGATCCGGCAGCAAATTATATTGCTCCTCCTACAACCACGGGTTGTGCACCGGTGACTACACAATTTACAGATGCAACAATCGGATCAGTTTCATGGTTCTGGAATTTCGGAGACGGAACTACCTCCACACTTCAAAATCCGATTCACTCATACAACACACCGGGCTTCTATACTGTTTCTCTTACGACAACTTCAGCCGGAGGTGGTTGCACACAAACCATCAGCAACTTTAGTTCGTTCGATGTGAAAGGTGGTTATGCAGGATTCACACATATTGATTCACCATGCCCACCTTATCAATCAGCATTTACAGACACTTCAATGAATGCAGTGTCGTGGTTCTGGACATTCGGTGACGGAACAACATCGACTTTACAAAATCCCTCGCATGTTTATTCAACACCGGGCTATCACAGTGTTTCGCTGACAATAACAACAGCAGACGGA
>JAYTXY010000205.1:0-7402 GCA_043742705.1 Bacteroidota bacterium | reverse complement strand
CTTTGAAACTCATTGTATATCTGGAAGGAAATGATCTGGAATAAATAAACCAACACAAAGATGGTCGGTACAATGAAATTGTTCGCTGAAAATTTCATGAACGGTCGTGACAGCGTAGCGATGAAGGGAAAACGAAAACCATTCACGATGTAGCTTGAAATGTTAAAGACCATGATGAAACAGCCCACAGCAAATCCCATAATAAAGAAGGAGCGGAAGTTAACCGCTCCCACATATTCAGGATCAAAGAAAAGATAGGGAACTCCGAAGCGTTGCGACAACCATCCTGTTACAAAACCAAATAAGATAAGCCAATACGTAAGCAGTACATGATTCTTCTTGATGAGAAGTACCAATAGCTGGATGGGGAATGAGTAAATAAAACGACTAACAACTAAACGTGACCACATAGATTGGGTTCGATTATCCGACTCTTTTAAAAGCTTCTAACATAATACGAAGGAATTCAAAATGGGTTTACCTGGCTAGTTGATTAGTTCATTGGTTAACTCGTTGATTAGTCAGTAAGTATACATTTTGATCTGAAGAGTTTCACGAAGCAGAACAATATTTAAAGATTACGAAGTGGATTTCACTGGCTAATCGAAATTTTGGAATTGACGATCTCCAGTATTTCTGCTTCTGCCTTGAGGGCCGAATCCTGGATTGCTTTTCCTTTTTTAAGAATGTCTTCTACAAATGCTTTATCATTCAATCCTCCTGCATTGATTTTTACATTCAGGTAAGCTCCCATCACAGCAGATCGGGCGCAAAGTGCACCAACTCCGGCATCACTCACTGAATTCGGATTTCCAGTGCTCGCCATTGCTTTGATTATTTCTATGGATGCGAAAGAAAGTTCCATGATTTTGAAAGGAACTTCGGTTGCATACTTGGTGGCTGATTGTATCGCTTCCGTCCGTGCTTTCTTTTCTTCTTCGGATGATTTCGGAAGTCCGAAGGCATTCATGATTTTGTTGAAAGCATTGGTGTCTTCATCCACCATTTTCAAAAGCTGGTCTTTTATCAACTGCCCTTTTTCTGCCCACGTGGAAAACTCTTCCCAACGATCATCCCATCCTGATTTATGAGAGGAAAGATTAGCAACCATTGTTGCTAAAGAAATTCCCAGCGAACCAATGTAAGCAGAGATAGAACCACCTCCCGGAGCAGGTGACTCACTGGCTGTTTCATCTGCAAAATCTTTCAGCGACATGCTGATTAACTTTTCTGATGATTGATCGCGGAGCAAGTACTCGATAATTCTTTCTTCAGGTTTAAACGGAGTGAGTTCATCAAGTCCGAGCGACTTGATGGCAATTTTCACCAATTCTTTTTCCGAAACACCAACGGAGCGATTTTGTTTTCTTAAAAAATATTTTCCTGCATCAAGCATTGCTTTCAAAGGAATCAGTCCGACCAATTCAGATCCTGTAACACGCATTCCACGGGCATGAGCGCTTTTTACACATTCGTCAAAAGCAATGTGAACAGGAGTAATGCTGATGTTGGTGAGGTTCATACTCACCTGCGCAATTCCATATTCTTCGATGAACCATCCAATTGCTTTTACAGATTTACAGGCTCCGGGCTGAACAATCTCTTCACCTTTTTCATTTTTTATTTTTCTTCCGTTCTCGCGCACATCAAAAGCTACGGAATTGGCTCTGCGAACAGAAGTCGTGTTCAGGTTTGCATTGTACGCAACTAAAAAATCTCTTGCTCCGATTACAGCTGCTCCACTCTTCGCAGGAAATTCTGCCGGACCGAAATCAGGTTTCCATTCAGGTAATTTTATTTTTTTGAAAAACCCTTCATACTCTCCCGCACGAATAACAGAAAGATTTTTACGTGCAGGATTTGGTTGAGCGGTTTCATACAGGTAAGCGGGAATGCTTAGTTCTTTTCCAACCCGTGCTGCGAGTTTCTGAGCGAACCCTGCAGTTTCTTCCATTGAAATGTTTGCAATCGGAATCAGCGGACATACATCCGTAGCACCCATGCGCGGATGTTCGCCTTTGTGCTTGCTCATGTCAATCAGTTCGCTTGCTTTTTTGATGGCTCTGAAAGCTGCTTCTATGACGGGTTCCGGAGCTCCTACAAAAGTGACAACAGTTCTGTTTGTTGCTTTCCCGGGATCAACGTTTAAAAGTTTAACTCCTTCAACCGATTCAATCTGATCTGTGATTTGCTTGATGACATTCATGTCGCGTCCCTCGCTGAAGTTAGGGACGCATTCGATTAATTGGCTCATTGGTTTATTGGTTCAATGGTTTATTGGTTCACTTGTTCATTTGTTTATTAGTGATGAAGTAATTTTTGTACCACATCATTCAGCAACTTAATAACCTAATAACTTAGTCACTTCTTTCCCATTTACAATAACTCTCTCAATCAAATTACTTCCAAACGAATAAGGAATAAATGCAAGTGAAGGGATTTCTTTTGTGATAAACACATTTGCTCTTTTTCCTCTTGCAATACTTCCGTGAGACTGAGATAAGTTCATTGCATACGCGGAATTAATAGTTGCAGCGTTGATGGTTTCTTCCGGTGTCATTTTGTATTGAATACAGGCAACTGCAATCATTGTATTCATATTTCCTGAAGGAGAACTTCCCGGATTGTAGTCGCTTGCAAGCGCGACAGGCAAACCTCCGTCAATCATTTTTCTCACGGGAGGATTTTGAAGTTGTAAGAAGAATTGAGCGCCGGGAAGAATAGTTGGCATTACCTCCGATTTTTTCAGCAGAGCAATATCGTTATCATTGCAATATTCCAAATGATCAACGCTGATGGCTCCGGTTTCGACTCCGGCTTCAATGCCGCCACTGTGGCTTAATTGTTCAGCGTGAATTTTTGGAATCATTCCATGTTTTTTACCTGCTTCAAGGATTTTTATTGTTTCCGCTTTTGTAAAATATCCTTGTTCACAAAACACATCACAGTAATCAGCGAGTTTTTCTTCCGCAACTTTTGGAATCAATTCGTTAATGAGAAGATCAATGTATTTTGTCTTTTTGTCTTTGAATTCAGAAGGAACTGCATGCGCTCCAAGAAAAGTTGATTTGATGGTGAGAGGATGATTTGCTTTCAATCGTTTTATGACACGAAGCATTTTGAGTTCGCTATCGAGGCTTAAACCATAACCACTTTTGATTTCAACAGCTCCTGTTCCCTGCATCATGATCTCATTCAGACGAGTGAAAGCTGATTGATACAGTTCTTCTTCAGAAGTACTTCTTAATTTATCAACAGAATTTAATATTCCACCGCCTCGCTGCGCAATTTCCTGATAAGACAATCCGTTGATACGATCTACAAATTCCTGTTCGCGGCTAGCAGCGAAAACGAGATGAGTGTGAGAATCGCAGTAGGATGGAAGTATAAGCTTTCTACTTGCATCAATTTCGAATTTCGTCCCGAAGGCTCTCGGGATGCGAATTGCAGGATTTAAATGTTGCATTTTTCCGAAGTCCTTAATTAAGTCGTCTTCAATCAGGAGAAAAGCATTCTCAATAGAATTGAGAACAGACATTTCTTTTCCTGAAAGTTTTTTCTTTGGAGTTTCTTCAACTCCAACCAACGACTTGATGTTTGTTATAAGCAATGACACAGGTTTGTACTTAGCTGCCGAAATTAGTCATTTACAAAGAACTCAATATTCCCGGAAAATAAATTATCAAAACCAAGATGTTGATGACAGCAATCAATTAACAAATGAGCGTTAAATAGTTCATCCTGATCTTGCAAAGCAACTTTATATTTTCGGTAACTTGCAGCGTTTATGGCTGGAAATACTTTTGGTAAAATTTTTCAGGTTACCACGTTTGGAGAATCGCATGGAGCTGCTATTGGTGGAGTCATTGATGGTTGTCCAGCCGGTTTGAAGCTTGATTTTGATTTCATTCAGTCTGAACTTGACCGTAGAAAACCGGGACAATCCCAAATTACGACTCAAAGAAATGAGCCTGACGAATATGAAATTCTTTCCGGTGTGTTTGAAGGCGTAACACTTGGTTCTCCGATTGCTTTTATAATTCGAAACCAGGATTATAAGCCAAGTGATTATGACAACCTGAAAGATACCTATCGTCCTTCTCATGCGGATTATACATACGATGCCAAATACGGTATTCGTGACTATCGCGGTGGCGGACGCTCGTCTGCGCGGGAAACTGCAGCTCGTGTTTTTGCAGGTGCGATAGCTAAACAACTAATTCGCAATTCGCATCCCGAGAGCCTTCGGGACGCAATTCGCAATCCTGAAATTAATGCTTATGTCTCTCAAGTTGGAACCATTAAGCTTGAAACAAATTATTCCCAACTCGATCTCAATAAAACAGAGTCGTCCATCGTTCGTTGTCCGGATGAAACGATTGCTGAGCAGATGATAGAGCAGATTGAAACTGTGAGAAAAGAAGGAGATACAGTTGGCGGAGTGATTACTTGTGTAATAAGGACTGTTCCCGTTGGATTGGGAGAACCCGTGTTCGATAAACTTCATGCTGATTTGGCGAAAGCGATGTTAAGCATTAATGCTGCTCATGGTTTTGAATACGGAAGCGGATTTGAAGGAGCGACTATGCGAGGCTCACAACACAATGATTTGATTGAAGGGAGAAGGGAAGAAGGACAGACTAAAATTAGTACGAAGACAAATTTCGCAGGAGGAATTCTCGGAGGAATTTCAAACGGAATGGATATTTATTTTCGTGTCGCATTCAAGCCTGTTTCAACATTGATACAAACTCAACAAACAATTAACAACAGTGGAAATGCTGTTGAGTTAAAAGGAAAGGGAAGACATGATCCGTGTGTTGTTCCGCGTGCTGTTCCTATCGTTGAAGCCATGGCTGCAATTGTATTAGCAGATCATTTATTAAGAAATAAAAACTCAAAAATAAATCCTTAGTGAACTTAGTGCTTAGTGTCTCGGTGGTTAAAATTTTACCACTAAGACACTAAGAACACATAGAAACACTGAGAAATAAAAAAGACAATTATGAAAAAAGCAATTAAATGGATTGGCATTGTCGTTCTTGTCATTCTTATTCTTTTAATAACACTTCCCTATTTATTTAAGGATAAGATTGTCGCGAAGATTAAGGACGAAGCGAACAAATCGCTCAACGCCAAATTTGATTTCGGAGATTTCAGTCTGTCGCTCATCCGGCACTTTCCGAATTTTTCCATGGAGATTAATAAGTTAAGTATTATCAACCTTGAGCCATTTGCAGGAGATACACTGGTGTATTCGAAATCAGTTTCCATAACAGTTGATCTGATGAGTGTAATCAGCGGAAGCGAGATTAAAATAAAATCAGTGGATCTCGATTCTCCTGTGATGAATTTCCTTGTTACGAAAGAAGGAAAACCAAACTGGGACATCATGAAACCTTCGGCTGGAGGAGAGAAGAAAGAAAGTAAGCCATCTGCATTTAAAGCAACGCTTCAAAAATATTCCGTGGAGAATGGAAGGGTTGTGTATGATGACAAGTCGCTTGGATTCTGGCTATTGCTTGACAACTTCAATCACCAGGGAAAAGGAGATTTCACTCAGGATTTATTTACACTTTCAACAAAGACGGAATGTAAGGAGACAAGCCTTTCATACGGAGGAGTGAAATACATCAGCAGTGCGACTACAAATATTGCTGCTGATCTTGACATGGACATGAAAAATTTCAAGTTCACTTTCAAGGACAATAAAATTCTGTTGAACGAGCTGGAGCTTGGCTTCAGTGGCTGGCTTGCAATGCCTGATACAAACATTGACATGGATTTAAAGTTCTCCGCTGCGAAATCTGATTTCAAAAATTTTATCTCCATGATTCCTGCAGTTTATTCAAGTAACTTTAAAGATGTGAAAGCTTCCGGTAAAATGTCCCTGGAAGGATGGACAAAAGGACGCTACAATGCAAAATCTCTTCCGGGATTTGGCATGACGCTGAACATCGACAACGGAGCATTCAAGTATCCATCGTTACCTGCGGAAGTGAAAAATGTTTTTGTTGATCTGAAGGTGAGCAATCCGGATGGTGTCACGGATCATACTGTCGTAAATCTTTCACGAATGCATGTGGAACTTGCCGGAGATCCGTTTGATGCACGTTTGATTTTAAAAACTCCTGTCAGTGATCCTGACGTGGATGCTTCCTTGAAAGGAAAAATTGATCTGACCAGTATGCAGAAAATTGTTCCGCTTGAAAAAGGAACATCGCTGACGGGAATTATCACAGCGGATCTTTCAGCGAAAGGAAAATATTCTTCCATTAAAAATCAGCACTACGATCAGTTTTCTGCAAGTGGTTCTTTGAATGTTGCTGATATGAATTATTCATCAGCTGGATTGAAGCAACCTGTGAACATCAAGCAAATCAACATGACGTTTAATCCGAAAACTGTTGCATTGAATGCATTTAACATGCAAGCCGGAAAAACGGATATCCAGGCGAACGGTTCCCTGGAGAATTTTATTCCATATGCATTGAAAGGAGAAACATTGAAAGGTGTTTTGAAAATGTCGTCTTCAAAAATTGATTTGAACGAATGGATGAGTGCTGATGCAGCGACTTCCAAAACAGACACTGCTGCCATGACAGCTGCAGAAATTCCTGACAACATTGATTTCACCATGACGGCAATCATTGCTACGTTGATTTATGAAAACCTGACTATGACTGACTGTTCCGGTGCGATTGTGATTCGAAACAAAATCATCAACATGAACAACCTTAAAGTAAACTTGCTTGATGGAAGCATGGTGATGAACGGAAGTTACAATACAGCGAATCCTAAAAAACCGGGTATCAGCTTTGATCTGAATGTATCCGATCTTGATATTCAGAAAACAGCAACTGCATTTAATACGGTAGAGAAGATGGCTCCGATTGCGAAAAATTGTTCAGGTAAATTTTCCTGTAAGATGAATGTGAAAGGCGACCTCGATTCAAAAATGAATCCGGTGATTCCATCTCTGGCTGGTGGCGGAAACCTGGTGACTTCGCAAATCACCGTTCAGAATTTTCCGGCTACCACAAAAATAGCTGATGCTTTGAAAATGCCGGCTTTGAAAAAACTCGATGTTCCAAGAACAAATATTTCTTTCAAGTTTGTCAATGGAAGAGTGTACGTGGATCCTTTTGATGTTACGATGAATGGATTCAAGAGTACGATTGCAGGAAGCAACGGTTTCGATCAGACGATTGATTATACAATGAATCTTCAAATTCCACGATCATCCTTTGGTGGTGCTGCAAATTCTGTGTTGACAGGTTTGGTGTCTCAGGCAAACAGCAAAGGCGCGAGTGTAAGTGTTGGTGACATGGTTCCTGTTACATTAAAAATCGGTGGAACAAATTCCGATCCGAAAGTATCAACAGACCTGAACAGCCAGGGA
>JAYTXY010000204.1:0-10933 GCA_043742705.1 Bacteroidota bacterium | reverse complement strand
CTGAACGAGTTTATTATTCCTGATAGTGTCTACCGGAATTGGAACAGCTTTGAGCCTAAAGTAAAAGGAATAAACGGTCCGGCATTTATTACACTCTGTGATCCGCAGACGAGTGGGGGATTGCTTGCTGCAGTAGATCCGTCAGCGAAAGAAGATTTTCTAAAAGTAGTTAAAGGGGAAGGAATAAAAATTTCAGATACACCAATCGCAATGATTACTGAAAAAAGAGAAGTTGTAATTGAAGTATCAGAGTAAAACTTTCACTTTCTCACTTTCTCACTTTCTCACTTTCTCACTTTCTCGCATTACTCCGTCTCCTTTAGTCAATAACAATCTTCCCCGATGAAGAAATGTTATAACTCCCGCCTTTCCAAATCGAATAAAAATAAATTCCTGATAGAAGTTTCTTTCGTTCAATCAGCAAAAAGTTTTTAGTCAGAGATTCTTCTCTTACTTTATTTCCATTGGCATCATACAATGTGAAATTATAAATTCCCGAATGAAGTTGTTTATCATCTCCGATTTTTAAAGTGGCTGATGTAGAAAAAGGATTTGGAAAAACAGTTGCCTCCAATCGTTGATCAGGATTTTCAAGAATTCCAATTGTTGAATCAGGAGTGTATTGCCAGAAGTCGGTGCGGAACGCTATGCTGTCGCGACCCAAGCCAACATAACCTGTATCATTTAAAGTAAGTCCGATACCTCCGATAATTGCTCCTGGATAATCAGTCACCTGTATCCATACATTCGACTGAGGATTGTATTGCCAGAAATCACTCTCGTAGTGTGTATTGTTTCCTGTTCCTATAAAACCTCTGCCTCTTGAGGAAAATGCAACAGCTCTTGATCTTCCGTCACCACCAAAATCAGCACGTTGTGTCCAAGTATTTGCAGCAAGGTTGTATCTCCATACATCTTTTTTAAAATCCTGAGAATAATTGAAGCCGCAGCCAATGTATGCAGAGGAATCAATCGTGAATGAAACAGCCCATCGTTTTCCGGTTGAAAAATTACTGTTGATATCTGCTTTTCTTATCCAGGTTGTGTCTCCGTCAAATTTCCAGCATTCCCTGTTATACACATTGTTTCCATCGTATCCCGTAGCAACATATCCATTGTTGTTAAGTGTAAATGCAATAGCTTCTCTACGCGAATTGGTGTTTACATTTCCTCCAAGGTTTTTCTTTTGAGTCCAGCTATTTAAAGAAGGATCGTACTCCCAAAAATCTTTCAGGTTATTTGCTCCGTCAAATCCCGTTCCTACGTAGCCTTTTGAACCAATAAAAAAACCTACAGCATCGCGTCTTGCACTACCAGGAAAGTCAGCAAGGCGTGTCCATGTATTTGCGGAAGGATCATATTCCCAAAAGTCGGTCAGTAAATTTAAGCTGCTGTCTTGTCCCGTTCCTACATATGCTTTCGTTCCAATGTTAAATCCTACAGTACCAATTCTTGGTACTCCGGGAAAACTTGCTTTCTGTGTCCAGGTATTCGGTGACTGAGCGAAGGAATTGAATATGGAAGATTGAACAATGAATAATATAAAAAACGCAGTAAAGATTTTAGAAAAATTATTGTACATAAATATTTTCATGCGTATTATTTTCAATTTCTAATCTTCAATCTTGAATCAGACGATCATCCCATCCTTCATCACCAGCTTTCTGTCTGCCATGTTTGCCAGTTCTTCGTTGTGTGTAACAATAACGAAAGTTTGTTGCAATTTATTTCTCAATTCAAAAAATAATTGGTGTAACGATTTCGCTGATGCAGAGTCCAGGTTTCCTGATGGCTCATCAGCAAAAATTACGGATGGATTGTTGATCAATGCACGTGCTACAGCAACACGCTGTTGTTCTCCTCCACTCAATTCGTTGGGACGATGTGTGAGACGATCAGCCAGATTCATCAGTGTTAAAAGATCAGTTGCCCTTTTTTCAGCGTCACGTTTACTTTGACCGGCAATGAAAGCAGGCATACAGACATTCTCAAGCGCATTGAATTCCGGCAACAAATGATGCGATTGAAAAACAAAACCAATGTGTTTGTTCCTGAAAGCAGAAAGTTTTTTTTGCGAGAGCGATGAAACATCTTCATCATTAATTTTGATCGTTCCTGTATCCGCTTTGTCAAGCGTGCCGAGGATATGAAGCAGCGTACTCTTTCCGGCACCGGAAGCACCGACAATGGAAACGACCTCTCCTTTTTTTATTTCAAGGTCAATTCCTTTTAATACGTTAAGGTGATCGTACGACTTTTTTAAGCCACTCGCCTTTATCATTGCTTATAAAAAATTTAGTGGCGTAAATGTAGGAAAATAGAATCTCTTGCCTGCGAATTACAAAGACTTCAAAAATTTAAGCAGCGCTTCACGATCCGTTTTGCTTAGTTGCTCCACATAGTTTTTCGATTGCAAGGCTTCTCCACCATGCCACATGATTGCTTCTGTCAGTGTTTGTGCTCTACCATCGTGTAAATAATAGGCTGGAAAATTTACAGTTTCAAATAAGCCAACGCCCCACAAAGGTGCTGTCCGCCACTCGTTTCCATCTGCATCAAAATCTGGTCTTCCGTCAGCAAGCCCGGAACCCATGTCATGTAACAGCAAATCAGTGTAAGGATGAATGAGTTGATTACTCAGTAAAGGAAAAGCAACATTCACGCTTGTGGTAACATTCGGAAGGTGACAACTTGTACATTTCGCTGCTGCGAAGAGTTGTTTCCCTCTGATTACCTGTGGATCAGTAACATTTCTTCGCGCAGGAACTTGCAATGTTTGAACGTAGAATTTTACAGCATTCAGAATACTGTCAGGAAGTTCATAGTCATCGTTTAAGTTATCCATTTGCGACTGACCATGAATCGTTTCTTTCAGGAAAATTCTGCTCGTAATTCCAATGTCGTTGTTGTAAGCAGCGGCAACCTGAGTGAGAAGTCTTGCAGTATTTGCTTTTAATCCAAAACGTCCGAGAGATTTCTCTTGCTTTTCAGGATTCCATACATAATTTGGTTTGCCACTGATGCCATCACCATTTGCATCACCAATATCTGCACTTGCAAGAATTGTTTCTTCCGGAATTGCATTGAGCAGTCCTAATCCAAAAACTGGAGGAGCTAATCGTGGCGATAACAAATAACTTCCGGAAATCGCAGTGTGAAGGTTTGAGAGCGTATATGTCGGAGTTCGCAACGAATAATTTTCTCCGTCAGGAAAAGAATACGTTTGCGTTGAATAAGAAATGTTGACAGTACATTCTGGTAATTTTCCAAACACTGCTTTGTCCTGTAGCTGAGTTCCATAGCTTGGAACAGCAACAGGACCTCCATGCTCATCGGTTCCGGGAAAACTTATTCTCATTAGCAGGCTGGATTGACTGCTTCCTGCAGTCGGAACACCAATTCCATCATTGTGATGACAGGAGATGCACGATACATTGTTAAAAGCCGGACCCAGTCCACTGTTGACAGGAGCAGGAGCTGTTACAAAAGTTTGTTCAAATGCAGCATCGCCCAGTTCATGGATGCTTAAATCGTATTCACTCATGCCATCAAACTCATGCGAGAATGCATGGGAGGTTGCATCAAACGTAGTTTGGTTTCCACCGCTTAATCGCTCATCGTATTGCTCCTCAGGAAATACATCCGGTTTCCTGCATTGTGAAAGCAGGAAAATGACTCCGAAAATAAAACCTGAAACAATAATTTTTTTCATGATGAATGGTCAGCGTATTAGACATTGTACAATCGTATTCTTCTTTTTAATCTTTTATATTCGTCTGTATGAAATTCATGAGATCTCCTTCAAGAGTTGTCTTCAGTGCGTTGATCGCATCCTGGGCATTGTGAATCTGAATTTGCTGCGTATAAATTGCCGCACCATAATTTGAACTAATTGCATTGAATGAGTTGATCGCAATACTGATTTGTGCCTTCAATGTATTGTCAAGCGATAAATTCGTTGCCGCAACAAGCTCGTTCAGTCCGTGACCGTCATTCATGTATTGACATAAATACGCATTCTGAATTCCTGTGATGTTATTTTTAAAATCAGCCGTAGAATTATGAGAGAACTGTGATTCCTCCAGTGTAGAATCCTGAGCAGCCAAAGGTTCTTCCATTTTTCCTCCCGCTACTTCATCGCATATTCCTGCCATGGCAGTTACGATGGCAATGAATGCATCTTTCCGTGTCGTAAAGCGCGTACTTCCGTTTCCGGCCTTAATGAGTTCGTTTGTAAAATTTGAAGACTGATTTACATCCCAGCTCGCGCGTAATGCAATGGTCGTATTGTATAAGCTTTGAGTAAGTGAAACCATGTAAAGTTTTTCTCTTGCACTAAAATCAGCAGCTACTTTTGAACCTCCGACACCGAACAGCATGTATTCAATCGGATGAAAACCTTTTAGCGATTCAGTGAGTGTTTCAATGTCTGACAGGCTGAGCGGATTACTGCTATTGGTAAGCAACGAATCCATGTCCACTTTGTTTACCGGCCAGGTATCCATCGTAGGATCATAATTAAAATCTTCAACGGGTCCGAACAAAAAAGCTTCCGATTTTTCCCATGCACTTCTTACTTCGCGCCATGCGTTTCTGGCAGTTGCCAGGTTCGCATCATTTGTCGAGGCATTCAATGTTAAAACTGCATTGTTCAGATTGTGTGCTTTCAATTCTATGTCCTCGTAATTCGGGTTGACAAGTACGTTTGCAAAATCAGTAAGTACTTCGGCTTCCGTTGTTGTTCTGCCTTCTATATTATTTGATGTTTCCTTCTTGCAACTTACGGCTGCAAAAAATACGCTGATAACTGAAGCAATAATTAATTTTCTCATAGAGTATTTTATTCAGGATACTGTAATGATGATGTTATCGGAGACTCTTTCAGTCGATAGTTTTTTCAGCGGTTGTTCAGCAGGACCTTTTGTCACTTTTCCGTTTTTATCAAAGTTGCTTCCGTGGAGATCGCAGAAGAAATCACTTCCCTTGCTGATCAACGGATTCTCCGCATGTGTGCAGCGAAGTAACAGGGCAACATAATTTTCTCCGGATTCTTTTCTTAATGCAATGTCATATCCGTAATGCTGCACTCTTATAATTTGCAAATTCGATTTCGCAAACAAGGAGACAGGAACGGAAATTTTACTGTCAGAAATTGTTGCCACGTAAACAGGAGAGCAGGAGGAGAGTGAACTTGTGAGAAGTCCAACGCTTACTGCCATGCAAAGCGAACAACTTGTTTTTAAAAAATCTCTTCGTTCCATTTTTCTTTTTTCTAAAATGCAAAACCGATTCCCAGGTTGAATAAAGTATTGTCTTGTTGGTAAGGTGGTGCAACCGGACTAGGATTGATAATCAGATCAGGATTTTCTTTTCCGGTATGCACGAGTCGCACATCTGCTTTCAACACTACATTTTTTACAGGAAGATAGTTTAAACCTGCAACGATATGTTGTTGGTTCAGCGTTTCATCCATGATTCCGTTGAGAGGAATCTCTGCATTCATGTCAAGTTTCTCATACCTTACAAAGACTACTAATTCCTGAGAATCTAATTTTTTCACGGTATGAAAAAGGTTGTAGCCAACTTCTGCGTAAGCGCCATATTCTCTCTTCGGAGCATTGCTTGCATATGCACGGTTAATATCTGCAGCATCAGGAATTGCAACGATGGAAGCGAGAAGTTTAGCACTGAATCCTTTCACTGAATATTGCAAATCCGCTTCACCTATAATTACGGGAGTTCCGAATGTTCCAGAAACCAATTTCAAACTATCAGCTTCTCGAGGCGCAAGTCCTACGCTTCCTCCATAATATCCGCTTACCTGGAACTTCAGGTTGTCTGCATTTATTTGCAAAGCTCCTGTAATTGCGAGATTGTTCGCTGATGCATTTCTTCCCTCAAATCTTCCTTCACGAATTCCTGAGCCGTGTTCAAAAGCCGCGCTGTTTAACCCGTTGACGAGACCAACCGAATACGTTAAAGGAAATCCGTTTTCCGTTCCGTAAAATCCAATACCTAATTCACGCCATGTTGAAGGAAGAATAAACGTTTCAACTTGCGTTCTTTCGTTTCCGAAAAACGTATTCGATAAATGATTTTCGTTCAGTATGCCGATGCGGGGAAGAAATAATCCCGCAACAAAATAGTGAGTCGGGTTTATGTTGAATTTCACGTAGCATTGTTCAAGAGCGATTTCTCCTCCTTCTTCACCACCGGAAACTTTTGCATCTTCTACTTCCAGTTCAGAGAAAAAGGAAATTTTTTTGCTAAACTGATGTCCTACAAATAGAACAAACCGCTCAAGGTTGATGAAAGAAGTTTTCAGATTAGTATTATTCTGATACAATGCATTACCATATCCGCCGATGGATGTATGAGAAAGTAGACTTGAAAGGTTTCTGTTCAGAGAATCTTCTGCAGTAGGTGTTGATTGAGCAAATGATTTAACTCCTGACAGCAGAAAAAGTAAAATAATAGTGAGTGTAATTTTTTTCATTCAAAAATGATTTTGGAAACAAGATTGTCTTTGAGGACGCAAAACTAAAAAATTCTATTTAGAATGATTCTAAATAAAGAAAAAACTTTCAAGAAGATTTCAACAGGTTGGAAATGAATTTGAAAGCAGCTAGTTTTTTTTCTTAAAATACTGGTAATCCAGGTAGTACAGCACTTTCAATGAGATACTGTTTGTTTCCGCATACTTGAAAGCTAGATCAAGATTGCGGTTGTAGCCGTAATCGAGTTCTTCAGGTTTTACGGGATAAGGATCACGCACGATCTGATTTTTGTATGTGATAAGAAAAGAACTTCCCGGAGAAAACTGCCATGAATACACTAAGTCAACATTAAAAAAGTTTGTGTTGAAATTGTTGTCACCTGCATACGTGTCATTCAATGCAAGTGAACCGTTTTCAAGTAAGTCGTAATACTGTTTGTAACAACCACGACTCCAGTAATGTCTAACAGTCATGGAAACTGCCATATCATTTTTAAACAAGTATCGTGACGTCAGTGTATTTTCAATTGTCACAATGTTACGTCTGCCGAAAATGCTGTTGAAGTTTTCATCGTAGTTGGCGAAACCACGGTCGTTGATGTATTCATCCCAGTAGTGTGTGATTTTCAGTGACCATTTATCACTCAAACGAATAATCGGATTGATGTAATATCCGATCGAATGATTGTTGATGGATGAGATGTTTGTAAACCGTCCGCCATAATCAAATGCAATAGCTTTGTTGTAATTCGTGGAAGCATTCAAAGATCCGTAAATGGCTTTCGGTGTCGTATAATATCTTCCCGGAATGCGCGGCTCGTAGTAATCCTTTCCTTTTAATGGATTACCTCCGATGGATAGATTGACTGTATAATTGTTAGTGAAGAGTCCGAAAATGAAAGCACTGATATCCATGGATGTGAATGCACCATTGCGCTGACGCAGGTTGTGGTTTACATTCAATCCTGCCTGTCCGTACTTGAATATTTTCCAGAACGGGTTGTTCTTGTTGTAATTCATGTACAATCCGTCACTGACGTAATCCCTGTAAAAATTTCTTCCGATGTCATTCTTATCGTATCGTTGATCAGCAACTTCGTAATACACACCACCGAGAATGTCACCACTCACCTTATCAATATTCAAACTGTAGAGATTTCCTTGGGAAGTGTTTTTCAAAATGGAACCGTTCTCCTGAACATCGTTTGTGAAAACCTGGCTCAATGAATAGCCGCCTGTAAATCGCAGGTAATGATTTTTCGTTTCATACGAAGCCTGTCCCGAAGTAACATTTGCATCACGAGCACTTCCTTCTCGCATCACATTTGTGTTGATGAAAAATACATCTGAATTATGCGGAAGGTTCTGGTCGAAGACAATAATGTTCGAATTTGTCAGCGGACTGATGAGATCTTTCGTTCCGTCTTCTTCGGTAAAATAAACCGCGGAGTTAATAGCGTTGAAGAAACCGATTCCAAGTCCTTTGTCTGTCCTTCCTGAAATCTTGATTGCATTTTTCAGGTGATCGGATTTTATTCTCCGTGAATAGAAAAGATTCCCTTTGGAAAAGAGATCAACTGCTTCTTTGAAGAACGGACGGTTTTCGTTGTACACAGTTTCAAAAGCAGAAAGGTTCTTTACCTTGTTGTCGGACTGTACCTGTGAAAAGTCAGGCAACAGCGTCATGTCAAGAGTAAAACGCTCATCAATTCCGTATTTGAGATCAGCGCCACCCGAATAGGAACTTGTATTTTGATAGTCGAGTAATTTTGTGTTGTCGCTTTCATCAAAATGCGGAGCGCGTTCACCGTACAAGGAAAGATATGGAGTAATGGACAAACGCAACGGCTCTTCAATGTTGCTTATTCCATTTAGAGTTCCCCAATAAAGAATTCTGTTGTTGCTTTTTTTAGGAGTCAGCGTCCACTGATCATACTCGCGATTTCTCCTTATGAGACGTGCAAACTGAAGCGCCCATGTCTGTTCTGTTTTCTTTGGAAAGCGTATTGCGGAATAAGGAATTTTAATTTCAACACTCCATCCGTCTTTCCCGATATGCACAGCACTTTCCCATACACCGTCATACGTATTATCAGTTTGTTTCAGATCACTCTGAACTCCCGATGCTGAAACCTGGAAGACATAGCCGTCCTGCCTGTTGTTGTAAGTATCAAAAGCCGCTTTGAAGTAATCCGCATTCAGGTTGTCACTTTCATCCCGTAAGCCAAGTTCATGAAGAATGCTGTCGGGAGATGTATCGTACATCATGGCACCGACATAAATTGCAGTGTTGTCGTAAGCCAAACGCACTTCTGTTCGTTGCGATGTCGATTCTCCTTCTACCGGATCGAGTTGTACAAATCCATCCGCAAGGGGAATATTTTTCCATGCTTCATCATCAAGAATACCGTCAATCTTTATAGCAATCTGAAGCCGCTGAGTGGTGTAGGTTTTGGGAGTGACACCTGCATACAACTGAACTGAAAAAATAAAAAGAAAAAATAAAAAAGTAATTGATTGCTTCATGCAGCGAGCCCGTTTATCGTGTTACAACAAACGTAAAAATTCATGAACTATTTCCGGGTTAATGGAAAGTTAATTAACATCTTCACAACCTTTCTGGAAATGAAGCAGCGTTTCTATATTAAATGCTCTAGAATGGTTTCTACGAATTACGAATTTATACTAATGTACAAATCAAACCGTATTCGTAAATTCGGATTGATTCGTAATTCGTAGATTAAATATCAAGAATCAAATTGAGTCATTGAAATAGATTGAGATTCATTCAACACAAATTTTTACTTTTGGACACTCAAAATAATTCACCAAAATGCTGACTGTTTCTAAGCCTTCTCCCGAAGAACTGAATTCTTATTACAAGACTTATCTCAAATATGTTCCTGAAGATGATATCCTTGAATCACTTATACAACAGAAGGAAATATCACAAAGTTTTTTAAGGATGATTTCGGAAAGCAAAGCATCATCAGCATATGCTGATGGAAAATGGTTGCTCAAGGAAGTAGTCGGACATTTATGTGATACTGAAAGAATTCTTTCATACCGTGCACTTCGTATTTCACGTAACGATAAAACTCCGCTTCCGGGCTTTGATGAGAATACCTACACTCCAAATTCAAATTACAAAGAGAGAACACTTTCATCGGCTGCCGAAGAATTAAAAGTAATCCGGGAGTCCTCTATTACTCTCTTTAAAAATATGAGCGCAGAAATGATTGATAGAAGAGGAACAACCAACCAAACGGATGTCTCCGTCAGGGAAATTCTTTTCTTCATTCTGGCTCACGAACGTCATCATTTGCATGTAATTAAAGAAAGGTATTTGGGATAGGAAAAAAAAGTACTTTAGCGGGGAAAATTGGAATCAAGAATATAGAAGCAAGAGTCAAGACAAAAGGTTGTTTTCTAAAATCTCATATCTCATATCTAAACATGAACATTCACGAATACCAGGGAAAAGCAATTTTAAAAAGTTTCGGAGTCGCCATCCAGGAAGGCATTGTTGCAGAATCCCCGGAACTTGCTGTGAAAGCAGCGAAAGAATTACAACAAACCACCGGTACACAATGGTGGGTGGTGAAAGCCCAGATTCATGCAGGCGGCAGAGGTAAAGGCGGTGGAGTGAAGTTGGCAAAGTCACTGGACGAAGTAAAGGAAAGAGCAAGCAACATCATCGGTATGCAATTGGTAACTCCGCAGACAGGAGCAGCCGGAAAAAAAGTTTTGAAAGTGTTGATCGCTCAGGACGTGTATTATCCCGGAGCTTCTCCAACCAAAGAATTTTACATGAGTGTACTGTTGAATCGTCAGACGGGAAGAAACATCATCATGTATTCAACCGAAGGTGGAATGGATATTGAAGAAGTGGCAGCAAAAACTCCTGAAAAAATTTTCAAAGAAGAAGTGGATCCGAAAGTCGGGCTGCAGGGTTTCCAGTCTCGCAAGGTTGCATTCAATCTTGGACTTAGTGGCGCTGCATTTAAAGAGATGACAAAGTTTGTTGCATCGCTTTACAAAGCATACGACAGTATTGATGCTTCCATGTTTGAAATCAATCCTGTACTTAAAACTTCTGATGATAAAATTATTGCTGTCGATGCAAAGGTGAATTTTGATGACAATGCATTATTCCGTCATCCTGATTTTGCAGGACTTCGCGATAAGACAGAAGAAGATCCGACAGAAGTGGAAGCATCAGAACACGATTTGAATTATGTAAAGCTTGATGGAAATGTTGGTTGCATGGTAAACGGTGCAGGACTGGCAATGGCTACAATGGACATCATCAAACTCGCAGGTGGAGAGCCGGCAAACTTCCTTGATGTTGGAGGAACTGCAAATGCCGCGCGTGTTGAACAAGCTTTCAGAATTATTCTGAAAGACAAAAACGTAAAAGCAATTCTTGTAAATATT
>JAYTXY010000203.1:0-16027 GCA_043742705.1 Bacteroidota bacterium | reverse complement strand
GTCATGCTCATGAGTATGTTTGCATGGGTCTTACGATTCGGATTATACGGAATCGGTAATCCCGGAGGTGGATTGTGGCTGCTGGTCATGTCGATGGTTATTTACGGAATGGCATTTGACTTTTTCAATATCTCCGGGTCTTTGTTTGTAGAACGGGAAGCGGATCCTAAAATGAGAGCAAGTGCTCAAGGCTTATTCATGATGATTACCAATGGAGTTGGCGCTTTCATCGGAGGAACCATCAGCGGAATGGTTGTAGATTATTTTTCAGCGAATGGAGTCCGCGACTGGCAAAGCATCTGGTTCACCTTCGCGGCTTACGCATTGTTAATTGGCATCGCATTCCCGTTAGTATTCAGGTACAAACATGATCCTACAATGGAAGTCAGGGCTAGTCATTAATACCGAAGATACTCTTCAACAATATTCATTTTTTTAATGTTGCTTTTTGAAATGCAAATTAATGGAACGAAATTGCCGTTGGTAAAATTTCTTTATTTAATTTCGCTTTCAACTATCAGCGAAACATGAAACAATACCTCGATTTATTAACTCATGTAATGGGATCCGGTGTCGAAAAAAGCGACCGAACCGGAACCGGAACGAAAAGTGTATTCGGTTACCAGATGCGGTTTGATCTTGCAAAAGGATTTCCGCTTCTCACCACAAAAAAACTCCATACGAAGTCAATCATTCATGAATTGCTTTGGTTTTTGAAAGGCGACACCAACATCAACTACCTGAAAGAAAACGGTGTGAACATCTGGAATGAGTGGGCTGATGAAAACGGTGAACTCGGTCCTGTGTACGGTTCACAATGGAGAACGTGGAAAGCAACAGATGGAAGAACCATTGATCAAATCACACAAGTTATTGATCAGATCAAAAAAAATCCCGACTCAAGAAGATTGATCGTTAGCGCGTGGAACGTTGGAGAAATTGACAAGATGAAACTTCCACCTTGTCATGCTTTCTTCCAGTTTTATGTAGCGAACGGAAAACTAAGTTGCCAATTATACCAAAGAAGCGCAGATATTTTTCTTGGAGTTCCTTTCAACATTGCATCGTATGCTCTACTCACGTTAATGGTAGCGCAGGTTTGCAATCTGAAACCCGGAGAATTTGTTCACACACTTGGTGACGCACACATTTACTCCAACCATTTTGAGCAGGTGGAACTTCAGCTTTCGAGAACACCGAAGATTTTACCAACGATGAAAATAAATCCGGAGATCAAAAACATTTTCGACTTTACGTTTGAAGATTTTTCGCTGGAGAATTACGATCCGCATCCACATATTAAGGCAGCCGTTGCTGTTTGATTAGTTCATTAGTTTATTGGTTTATTGGTTCATTAGTTTTTTACTTTTTCTGATATGAAACAATTTAGACTTGAGGATTTAGACACCTTTCAATTAGCGATGGAATTGGCAGAAGAAATTTGGATTATTGCATCAAAGTGGAATTTTCTTTGTATCGATACAATCGGTAAACAAATCATTCGCCCGTCAGATTCCATTGCTGCAAACATCGCGGAAGGTTATGGTCGATATCACTTCAAAGAAAACAGGCAATTTTGCTTTTACAGTCGCGGATCAATTCTTGAAACAAAAGCCTGGTTAATTAAAGCCAGAAACAGAAATTTAATTTCATCAACAAAGTTTGATGATTTAATCCTCAAATTGGAAACTATCCACAAAAAGCTTAATGCATACATGAAATTCATTGGTACTTCCCAAACTTCAAAACGCAACACCACCAATAAACTAATAAACCAATGAACCAATAAACCAATGACCATTTCCCTAATCGTAGCCGTTTCAGAAAACAACGTCATCGGAAAGAACAATGATCTTCCCTGGCATCTTCCTGCTGATCTGAAATATTTTAAGGAGAAAACGATGGGACATTGCGTGGTGATGGGAAGAAAAAATTTTGACAGCATTCCTGAAAAATATCGTCCGCTTTCGGGAAGAACAAATATTGTGGTAACGCGACAAAACAACTTGACCGCAGAAGGTGCAACTGTAGTTCATTCTATAGACGAAGCCATTCAGCATGCGAAAGAGAAAGGAGAAACAGAATGTTTCATCATTGGTGGTGGAGAAATTTTCAGCCAGTCAATAAATCTCTGTGATAAAATTTATCTTACTCGTATTCATCATTCCATTGAAGGAGATGTTTATTTCCCTCCTATTAATAAAACCAAATGGAAAGAGGTTTCCAGGGAAGAAATGTCCGCTGACGAAAAAAATAAATACAGTTTTTCTTTTATCGTTCTGGAGCGTGTGAAATAAATGGAATTGCTCCCTACGCAAGTTGCGGGTATTAAACCGATCCCGATACGCTTCGTCCCGATTCATCGGGAGGATTAATTCGACTAAGACTTTTGCTTCTCCGCCTACGCGGACTGCAAAAATCAAGTCTCATTAATAAAAAAAATCCCGACTCTCGCCGGGATTCATTCTGTATTTTATTTCTCTGAATTAAATTAAGCTACTTTCAGTCTGTTAATGTTTGCTTTACCGAATTTCTCTTTCGCATAATTCAGTGTAATGTTAAACTCTTTCTGATTTTTAGTGTTCGAAGGAACTTCAAACATTGCATCCAGCAAAATTGCTTCACAGATAGAACGCAATCCACGCGCACCCAATTTGAATTCAAGTGCTTTCTCTACAATAAAGTCGAGCACATTCTTATCCAAAGACAATTCTATTCCTTCGATGTTAAATAATTTTTCGTATTGCTTGAGAAGTGCATTCTTTGGTTCAGTGAGAATCGCACGCAATGCAACTTTATCGAGAGGTTCAAGGTGAGTGATCACCGGCAAACGTCCGATCAACTCAGGAATTAATCCGAATGCTTTCAGATCAAGCGGACTCAGATATTGAAGATAGTTTGTCTTATCTACTGCATCGCTATCTTTTCCTGTTTTGAAACCGATGGCATTCGTTTGAAGTCTCTTTGAAATTTTTCTCTCAATTCCGTCAAATGCTCCACCACAAATAAATAAAATATTGTGCGTGTCGATTGCAATCATTTTCTGTTCCGGATGTTTCCTTCCACCTTGCGGAGGAACATTCACAACCGAACCTTCGAGTAATTTCAACAAAGCCTGCTGAACTCCTTCTCCACTCACATCTCGTGTAATGGAAGGGTTGTCACTCTTGCGGGCAATTTTATCAATTTCGTCAATGTAAACAATACCACGTTCCGCTGCAGCCACATCGTAATCGGCTGATTGCAAAAGGCGAGTCAAAATGCTTTCAACATCTTCCCCAACATAACCTGCTTCTGTAAGTACGGTAGCATCAGCAATGCAAAAAGGAACATTCAACATTTTAGCTATCGTTCTCGCTAACAAAGTCTTGCCTGTTCCTGTTTCTCCTACCAAAATGATGTTTGACTTCTCAATCTCAACATCTTCGCCCTTTTTACTCTTGTGAGCAATACGTTTGTAATGATTATAAACAGCTACAGAAAGTACTTTTTTAGCATCATCCTGACCAATCACATACTGATCGAGGAATTTCTTAATCTCAACAGGCTTTAAAAGGGTAAGATGACCTGTGAGAGACGTTTTCAGGCGATTATTCATCTCATCACTGAGAATATTCTGCGCCTGCTGAATGCACTGATCACAGATATGACCTGTAATTCCGGCAATCAAGACATAGGTCTCACTTTTATCCCTGCCACAAAAAGAGCACTTTATTTCCTTTGGATTTTTCATAAAAAAGCGGGAATTGTTCTGATTTAACGCAAGCTAAAGAATTTAGTTTATACAAGTCAAATAAATTCCACGGATAACTTGCGTTACCTCAAAATTACTCAAAAGAAAGGGGAAATTACTTCTTGCGTGTCAGGACTTCATCAATCATCCCGTATGCTTTCGCCTCTTCAGCGGTCATCCAGTGATCGCGATCCGAATCAGCCCAAACCTTATCATAAGTTTGTCCGCTGTGTTCCGCTATGATTTCATAAAGTTCCTTTTTCAGCTTTTGAATTTCACGAGCTGTGATTTCAATATCTGAAGCCTGACCTTCCGCTCCGCCCATTGGTTGGTGAATCATCACACGCGCATGTTTCAATGCAGCTCGTTTACCTTTTTCACCTGCACACATAAGAACTGCTCCCATTGAAGCAGCCATTCCTGTACAGATAGTTGCAACACTTGGCTGAATAAATTGCATCGTATCATAAATACCAAGTCCTGCATACACAGAACCTCCGGGACTGTTTAAATAAATCTGGATATCTTTTTTAGCGTCAACAGATTCAAGGAAAAGTAACTGTGCCTGGATGATGTTGGATACATAATCGTTGATTCCGACTCCGAGGAAAATGATTCGATCCATCATGAGACGGGAGAATACGTCCATCGTGGCGATGTTTAACTGGCGCTCTTCAATAATTGTCGGAGAAATATAATCTGCACGAACAGAAGACATAAATGTATCTACTGTAAGTCCATTAATGCCTTTGTGCTTCACAGCATACTTGCGGAATTCATCTGAGTAATTCATGGATTAGTTATAAGTTAATTGGTTATACGATAAACGCTGTCTTAATCAGGACGATTAAATCTTGAAAATATTTTCACGTCACAAAATTAATGGAATCAAAAGTAATTCGGAGAAAAGAAAAACCGTAGGAACAGGAAAATAGTTTTCAACAGAGGACTTGTCGACAGACCACGGACGACAGTCGACTGTTGACCGCGGACTGTTGACTTTTTAAGAGTGATGATGCTCCAACTCATGCTCCGTCTTCTCCTGAAGCTTCTTCACAAAGTCTTCGTAAGGAAGTTCAACGGTATCAAGTTTCAGTTGCGGCTTAACAAAATCGAATACTTTCTGATCCAGAATGCTGCGCTCAATTTTCTCGCGGTTGTTTTCTTCAGTCAAATAACGTTTCGCAACATCGTCCAGTTTTGCCGCATCCATATCGTAAATACCGTAATTGGCAAACTGCTGATGCAGCATTTGTTTTGCAACAGTAGTAACTTCTTCTTCTGAAATTTCAAGACTGTTTGTCTTCGCAATTTTACCATTGATCAGATTCCAGCGCAGGTCTTCAGCGAGATGAAAATATTCGTGATCGAATGTATGCTCGTCAAGTGCTTTATCCTTGTCCTGGTTTGCTTTCAGCATGCGTTTCAGGAAATCATCAGGAAGTGGAACATTCAACTCTTCCAGCATTTTCATCCGAAGATCTTTTTTCAGTTTCCTGTCGCTTTCACGTCCGAAATAAGTTGCAATTCCTTCTTTGATTTTCGCTTTGAATTCGTCCTCACTCTTCACGTTGCCTTCTCCGTAAATCTTGTCGAAAAATTCCTGGTTCATTTCTGCTTTCTCAACCTGATTGATTGTCATCACGGTAAAACGATAATCAGCATTCATCTCAGGAGATCCTTTTTCAACACGAAGCATTGCAGAAACTTCCGTTTCATTGTTGAATGTTTTCAGAGGATTGAAATTAACAGTTTCATTCTTCTTCAAACCGGTGAACTGTTTTCTGTCGAGCACATCTTTAATCAACTCAACCGTTAAACTCGTAGTTGTTTTGTTTCCGCCTTCCTTCAAATTGCCTTCTGCATCAAGCTCGTTGAATTCACCATAAAGAATATGATGATCTTCAGAAACTTCAGGGTTTGAAAATTTACCGTAGCGTCTTCTCAAATCATTGAGATCGCTTTCAACCATTTTGTCATCAATCTTCGCTACGTAATAAGGAATTTTTGATTTCGGATATTTGATTTCGAAATCAGGAGCGATACCAACTTCATAGAGGAATTCAAAATCCTGTCCGTCTTCAAAAACTTGTTCTTTCTCACTTTTCTTTGGAAGCGGATTTCCAATTACATCAATTTTGTTATCGAAAATATATTTTCCAAGTGTTTCTGAAAGAAGGTTGTTCAACTCTTCAACAAGTACAGATTTACCATACATCTTTTTGATCATGCCCGCAGGCACCATTCCCAGACGAAAACCCGGAACATTAGCCGTCTTCTGGTATTTTTTAATAACAGCATCTACTCTTGGCTTATAATCTTCAGGAGTGAGGTTGATTTTTACAACTGCATTCAATGCGTCAATTTGGTCTTTCGTAATGTTCATCATATCAAGTTTGAAGTTCAAAGTTCAAAGTTCAAAGATTGTATTTCTTTGAACTCGGAACCTTGAACTTAATTTTTGTGCGGATGAAGGGACTCGAACCCCCACGCCTTTCGGCACCAGATCCTAAGTCTGGCGCGGCTGCCATTACGCCACATCCGCAAAAACGGAGCGCGAAGATAAATAAATTTTCTTCTCAGGAACAGAATGATCGTATGGAAATTTCGTTTAATTCGTACCTGAACAGCACCAACAGCATGCTATGAGATTTCTCCGGTCAAAGAAAGCGTTTCCCCAGGATGATGCATCTCTGATTGCTGCCTATAAAAACACGTCTGATTCTGCTTACATCGGCATTCTGTTCGACCGTTACTGTCACCTGGTTTTTGCCGTATGCATGAATTACCTGAAAAATGAAGACGACAGTAAGGATGCCGTGATTTATCTTTTTGAAAAACTTGCTGCCGACCTCAAAAAATATGAAATCAATAATTTCAGTCACTGGATTTACAGTGTTGCCAAACATCACTGCTTAAAACAGTTGGGTCAAAAAAGATTCACTGTAGATTTTAATGAACAACTAAATCATGTTGAAACGGATGATCCGGAAACCGGTGATGAATTAACAGATCAGTTACTTTCATACCTTGGAGAAGCAATCACAACACTCAATGAAGAACAGCGAACATGCATTCAGTTGTTTTACCTCGATGAAAAAAGTTACAAAGAGATTGAATACATCACAGGTTACAATTTCGAAAAAGTGAAAAGCCATATTCAAAACGGAAAGCGGAACCTGAAAATTTATTTGTTGAAGAAAAATGGAAAGCGATAAATCAAATAAAAATATTTTCTCATCATCTAACCACTTCACACGTGATGAACTGGTTCGTTATTGCCATCACCTGTTAAGTGAACAGCAACAACATGAGATGGAAAAGCATTTGGTGGATTGTGAACTCTGCAGTGCAGCATTAAAAGGCGTTGAGGAAATGGAAAATGCTGCGAGGCTCTTCGATGTCAGCAAAGACCTTCACCGGAGAGTGCGGAGGAAAAACCTATGGAAGAAAAATCTCTTTTCTCAGAATGAACTCATTGCCATTTTCGCTGTTATCTTCCTGATTTTGTTCCTGGTGCTCATCACCATTTTCTTTTTCCAAAAGAAGGATGCGAATCCTATTCCGACTGATAAAAACAAGATGGAGCAAAAGAAATAATCAAAGGATTACATTTACACCAAAGATTCAACTTATGTTTACGATTGACCCAAAAGAAATAAAGACCGGACTATTACATAGCTACATGCTAGGAGCGATTGCTCCGCGACCGATCGCATTTGCAAGTACGATGGACAAAGACGGGAATCCGAATCTTTCACCGTTCAGTTTCTTCAATGCTTTCGGAAGTCATCCGCCAATTGTAGTTTTTTCTCCGGCGCGAAGAGTGCGAGACAATACAACCAAGCACACGTTTGAAAATGTAAAAGAAGTTAAAGAAGTTGTCATTAACGTGGTGGACTATGCAATGGTTCAGCAAGCATCATTGTCAAGCTGTGAATATCCGAAAGGAGTCAATGAATTTGTGAAAGCAGGATTCACACCTCTCGAATCAGTTATGGTAAAACCTTTTCGTGTAAAAGAATCTCCGGTTCAAATGGAATGCAAAGTGTTGAATGTAATTGAAACGGGCACTGAAGGCGGAGCGGCAAACCTCATCATCTGTGAAATTCTATTAATGCATATCAGTGAAGATGTGCTGACGGAAGAAAAAAAAATTGACCCGAATAAAATTGATCTCGTTGCGCGTATGGGCGGTGATTTATATTGTCGTGCATCAGGAAGTGCATTGTTCTCAGTAGCAAAACCAAATACAAAACTTGGAATTGGCATCGATAACATTCCTGAGAAAATCAGGCATTCGAAAATACTTACTGGCAATAATCTCGGGCAACTTGGGAATATTGAAACATTACCATCATCCGAAGAACTTGAAGAACACAGACACACATCTCAAATCAAAGAGATGAAGGATCGATTCGGAAAAAATGCAGAGGAGTTAGAATTACACGTGCATCAACTTGCGAAAACTCTTTTGGATAAAAAAGAAGTTGCTGAAGCGTGGAAAGCGCTTTTGTGTTTCTCCTGAAATAATTGTTCGGATAGATTACATCTTAAACTGATATGAGCTGTCCGTATGAATGAATTCGATTTTTAAATCATCGATACGAGTAGTGTCATTTCCCTCGGTTTGCCGGAAATAAATTACAACACTGTCGCCCGGAGATACTTCATCAGGAACAGGCTGACCAGCCTGGAATTTTGTCCATTTTTCTTTACGCAGAAAATGCGACACATAAAACGGATTGCTGCTGATTACCTTTCCGTCTTTTATAAAATCCACGTTGAGTGTTTTATTTTCATTTTCAAATCCGGCTTTCATCACCGCTGAAACGCGAACAACAGAATTGTCTCCTGAAGGTTTCATAAACGAGGGCAACTTTAAATATTTTCGTTCACTCTCTGTATGAGCCGCACTGATTAGCATAGCACCTTTTCCTGAATATGCTTCGAGGGATGAAGGATTATTTTCATCATCAAAAGAAAAAAAGTATTCTTCATGATTGATGACAGAACTTTTCGGAACCGGATAGAAAGCAACGGGGTTGGTTACAAAAAAATTATCGCGATACGTTTCTGCATTTCCAAATTCACCCGGAATAATTCCGTTTTTATATTGATAGGTCTGAAGCAAACACAAAGGAATGACAAGTACTGCAACCAGATGAACTAAATATTTTCCTTTGCGTTCATAAAAATAGTTGAACAGCAAAGCAGCCTGTAATGCAACAATGCTGTAAAGATCAATAAACGGACGCTGACCAAAAGAGGTGGAACCATACGTCCAGCACCACCAGCAACTCGATACATAAATAAGAAGTCCCCAGAAAAGAAACAGGTTTATCTTGTCGCGATTTTCTTTGAAGAAAAATATTCCCGTCAAACTAATAGCGATAAAAGGTGAATAGATGATCCATCCTCCTCGGAAACCAAGCAATACTTCATACAGATGTGGCTTGTTGAAATAATAATGCTCTCCGTGATATGGATTTAAGAAAATTTTCCCGGTTTGTAGGTACCAGTAATAACAAACTCTTCCGACAAGCAGGAATGCAGCAATCATCCCTAAGATTCCAAGCAAAGAAAAAAGATTTTTTTTAAGAATGGACAGGAATTCAGTTTTACCAAATCCGAAAACAGGAAGTAAAATAAGGATGCCAATATTCTGTGGTCTCAGCGTAAGTATAAGCGTGAGAAAAATAAGACTCATGCACAGTGCATAATTTTTTCTCTCATATTCAGGATCAAACAATTTCAGGATGAACCAGAAGAAAGCAGCAATGGTAAAAAAAGAATAACAATGAGTTTGGGACGACCAGGTGGAAGCATACAACAACATGTTCGTTCCGAAAAGAATTATAGCCAATGTAACAAACTGAACAATTGGCTGAATCTTAAAATGACCAAGGATTTTTTTTGTGAACTTCAATCCAAGATACGTATAAAAAATTCCCGCAAGACCAATTCCATATTGATAGATATTGGAATATCCGTCAGCAGGAAGATGAAAAATCAATGCGAGTAGATGCGCCAATAAAAAGAACGGCATCCAAAGCAATGAAACTCCGGGATAATATTTATTCACTCTGATTCCGTCAAACTCATTGATGAAATTTCGTGTTGGCGGATTGAAGCCCGGGTAATAATATTTCAAATACACCTCGTTGAAAAAAGAAAACGTATTGTCATGATAAATAAACAAGGCAGGGAGATACACGTAGTATCCATGACCTTCTGCCATCACCACTTTATCATATTTATTATCCAGGTTCTTTGTGAAAAAGAAATAACCTGTTAACAGAATGAGCAGTATTCCGCAGATGTATCTATAAATAACGTTCATTCGGGTTTTAAAAGATGATGCAATGTCAAAAGTACATTTCAAAAATAGAAAAAGATATTCGGAGAGAATTTGCTAATCGTCAATGGTAAAACCATCAATCCTTTTCTTACTCGTACCTCAGCGCTTCGATCGGATCAAGTCGGGCGGCTTTGGATGCAGGATAATAACCGGAAATAATTCCAACGGCAAAGCAAACGATGATGGCGATCAGTATCCAAATCCAAGGAATAATAAAACCAACACCGATGAGCAACGACATGATGTTGCCGACACTGATACCAAGAATAATTCCGAGAATACCGCCCATCTGGCAGATCACAATCGCTTCAACAAGAAATTGCCTTTTAATAATAGACGGAGTCGCACCTATCGCTTTTCGAATTCCTATTTCACGTGTACGTTCGGTGACTGAAACAAGCATGATGTTCATCAAGCCGATAGCAGCACCGAGCAGTGTAATGATACCGATGATGACCGCTGCCATAGTTACACTCGTGAGCTGACCAATTAAAAGCGTTGCAATGCTGTCGCTCTTAGTAATCTCAAACGTATCATCTTCACCAATTGGCACACCACGGATTGTTCTGAAAAGCCCGGTGGCTTCTCCAATCGCAGTTTCCATCAACTGAACATTGGTCACACTTACGTTGATGGAAAAAGACATATTCGGTCGTGAGAAATTCTGCTTCACATTGTAGAGCGGAAGGATGCAGGTCTTATCACCTCCGAATCCCATCGCGCTTCCTTTTGCTTTGAGAGTTCCGATCACGCGGTATTTCATACTACCGATTGAAATCACTTTATCAACGGGATCTTCGTTTACAAAAAGTTTATCTACCAGTTCTTTTCCGAGTATGACTACATTATCACCATACATAATCTCCTGGAGTGAAAAATTTCGCCCCATCTCTATGTTGAATCCGGAAGTCGAAAGATAATTTTCATTTCCTCCCATCACCTGAATGTTCGGGTTTGTTTTTTTATCCGCGTATTTTAAAGTGGATGTTCCGGTTCCGAAAGTAGAAACAGAAACGGTGGAAGGAAATTTAAACTCATCCGCAAAGCGTGTTGCCTGGCTGTAATCAATGGCTTTAAACCGTTTCGGACGTTTGCCGGAATTACCGACATGAATATGCATTCCACGGTTTTGTATGGTGAACGAATTCGCTCCCATACTCTGAAAGTTACTGCTGATGGAAGACTTAATAGACTCGATGGCCGTGAGAATTCCGACCAAAGCCATAATTCCAATCGCTATAATGAGAGCCGTTAGTACAGTTCGAAGCAACTGGCTCCTGATACTTTGGACAGCGACTTTAAAATTTTCCCGGTAATCCATAAAAAAGTTTGGTTGTGAAATTAGTGAAATAGTGGATGCTTTCTAAACCCCGGAAAATTATTTAACAGAATTTAAGCTCTACATAACACCTGGCACTCGGATTAAGGTGCATGAAAAACCATAAAGGGTAAGAAACATTTAACTTTTGCTTCACTACCGGGGAGAATATTTCCTTATCTTTGACGTTATAAAAAGAAAAACTTAAACCCATGAAAAAATTCCTTGCTGTCCTCTCTCTCGTTGCCTTCCTTGGTGTAAATGTTTCGCTTGCCGAAACTCCGCAACCTGTTGCGAAAGAAACCAAAAAAGAAACTGTTGCTAAAACAGATGTAAAAGCTTCCGGTCATTCATGTTGCAAAAGCAGTGCGATGAAAAACTGTTCTGCTGAACAAATGAAAAGTTGTACTCCTGCTCAGAAAGCAGCCTGTGGTACAGGTGATAAAACAAAAGCTGATGCTGGCACTGAGAAAAAAGAAGAAACCAAAGCAAACAATAACTGATTGCTTTAGTTCTTAAAAATTAAAAAAGCCGTCTTTTTCAAGACGGCTTTTTTTGTGCCAACATTTTTCCAACAAGTTGCTCAAAGAAAATTTTTCAATTCATCAAGCGAAGTAATTTCATACGTCACACTTTCATTGTGCTCCATTTTATTCGGATTAAAAAACACGGCATCCCAACCCGCATTCGCAGCTCCGAGCACATCTACCTCCAACCCGTCACCAACCATAAGGCATTCATCAGCGCTTGCATTTGCCTTTTCCGCAGAGTGATAAAAAATATTTATATCCGGTTTCTTGAATCCTGTATTTTCTGAAATAATAATCTCAGCAAAATATTTTGAAAGATCTGCTGAATCAAGTTTGATGTATTGTGCTTCTTTAAATCCGTTTGTAATAATGTGGAGTGTGTATTTCTGTTGCAGGTACGTCAACACTTCGTGAGCATGTGGGAACAAATAATTTTTCCGCGGACTGAGTAAAAGATAATCATCAGCCAGCGCAGGCGGAGCAAGTTTTGCATCAAGTCCCATGTCCCAAAAGGTAAGTGAAAACCGATCGTTGCGTAAGGTTTCTTTGTCAATCTTTCCAAGTCGATATTGTTCCCACATCATGATGTTTCTTTCCTGGTAGGTGCGAATAAAAAATTCAGGAGACGAAACACCGAGGCTATCCAGGTTATGCTTTTTATACAACTCATTCAACGTCTCAGTTGAGTTTCGTTCAAAATCCCACAGCGTGTTATCAAGATCAAAAAAAATGTGTCTATATTTTTTCATTTCAGAATATCATGAATGTTTCGTGCATGGGTCAATTCAAAAAGTGAAGTAAGTAAAAGCGACCAGCAAACAATGGAGATAAACATGTACAACAAAATTTTCTTCCGGTTGCTTTCAAGTCGCGTCATTATAAATGTTCCAACAGGAATCGAGAAGAGGATTGGTGTTAATGCCGCCAGGCCGACCAAACCATAGTTCTGCCAGATACGAACGAACCTCCTGGAACGAGGCGTGAAAATTTTTTTCTTCCATTCATGTTTCTCAATGTAATTGTAACGAATATCCACGTCAACCGTCAGGTCAGAAACGGGCGGAGAATAAATTTTACGTTCCTTTCTTGAAAAAAAATTTCGTAGTCTTTTTCTGATCGCCCGATAAATTTTCAATATCCACTTGCTGAAATAAATGAATACAATCACACCAAGCATTCCCCCGGAAATGATGGCAATGTTCGCCTGGACAAAACCAAATTCAGGTTCGTACTTCTGGTTCATGTACACAAGCGTTGGCCCCCCGATGAATTTCACACTCGAGAGCAAGACCACCACTAAAAAATGAAAGACTTTTTGCACTGTTCCCCCCCTGTTACAAATTTAAGATAAGAATTGAGAAAAGGAAAACACCGGAGGAATCAGAGTTTTGTTCCGTAAGCAAGATCACCTGCATCGCCAAGTCCCGGAACAATGTATGCCTGCGCAGTAAGCTCTTCGTCAATCGCAGCAGACCAGATAGTCACATGATCTGATAAATGACTCTTCACATGTTCAATTCCCTGTGTGCTTGCAAGTGCGCTTACAATGTGGGTATGTTTCGGAATACCTTTTTCCATCAACGCTTTGTAGGTCATCACAATGGAAGAACCTGTTGCCAGCATTGGATCGCAAAGAATTAGGATACGATCTTTAAGAGGAGGACTTGAGATGTATTCGAGCTTGATATCAAAACTTCCATCCTTGTGATGCTTCCTGTAGGCGCTGATAAATGCATTGTCTCCCTGGTCAAAAAAGTTAAGGATACCTTCATGCAAAGGTAAGCCGGCACGTAAGATCGTACCGATGATTGGTTGCTCTGTGAGAACAGGAACATTGGCAATTCCCAACGGAGTAGTCACTTCCTTCACAGTAAAGCTCATCTTCTTGCTGATTTCGTATGCGAAGATTTCCCCGATGCGAATCAGGTTTTTCCTGAACCTCATGCGATCCTTCTGAATGTCCACATCGCGAAGTTCAGACACAAACTGATTGATGATTGAATTATCCTTGCTGAGATTATGTACCATTTTATTGTTCGGTTATTTTTTGATCCACTTCACGTAAGCGGGCAACCTGTTTTTTCTGATTTGTAAATATACAATTTCCTTTGAACCGAAGCTTTTGTAAAAGCGAGCCAGGTTTTTATCCATCGAACCTTCAAAATCAAGCTTCTTTTTTCCATCTGAATGCAGACGGATAAAATGATCGATGAGGGCGCTCATCGCTCCCGTTTCACGAGCTTCCGCATTGGCTGCAGAAAAGAAAAAAATGTATTCATGATCTGATTCAAGGAAGATAGCTCCTGCACAGGTTTTTTCTTTTGCTGTCTTAGCGGCAAACATTGAAATCAATTTTTTCTTTCCGGCTTCCGCGACTAACTGTTGGAGAACTATGTAATCTTTAGTGTTAAGATTATCCACATCCTTTCCTTTATTATTCCTGAATAATTTTACAAGTTCGAATGCATCAACATCTTTTGAAATTTCAATTTCATTTTTTTCAGCACGCTTAATATTCCTTTTCAGGTTTTCAGAATAGGACTTACAAATCTTTTCATACGACTGGTCAAGATCAAGGTGATGAGTTATTCGCTCGGAAATTTTGAAATCCTTTTGACTGCATCCATTCGCGCTGTTCAACTGAATTTCAATGAACCGATATTTTTCAGGAATTGCACTTAGAAAATCGCTTGTAATTTTTTCTTGCTCCTTTTTCTCTTCTGAGAAAACTCCAAGTTGCTGAGTAAAAAAAGGTTGATGCAAATACTGAATACCATATTTTTTTTTCCAGGTAAGCGGAAAGACTGATTTATAATCACCGTCTGTCAATGCATTCCAACCCGGGGAAACAATGTCGAGGTACCATGAACGGGCGTAGATCATTCCATTGGATGAACGCTCGATGCAGGCATCCCACCTCCTTTTATCAATGTCTGCATGTTCAACAAATCGTATCATCGGAATAAATCAGTGTGCGGCATTTTTTACAACCTCTTCATATACATCCTGCCAATCTTCCCATGGACTCCTGTTACTGAGCGATTCGTTGTGCCACAAGCTGATGAAAGTTCCGTCAACGTCACGAACTTCTTTAATCAATGGTTTAACAAAGCTGATGGCTTCAGCAGGACTTACTTTCATGTAATATTTCAGTGTTGCATCCATTACTGCAAACGGATGAACCCTCAGTTTAGTAGTAGTTTCCAGGTCGAGATCATAAAAATAAAAAGAAGTACAGATACTTGCCCTAAAGCCAACTTCACCGGAAAAACCCATGGTGTAATCATCGGTGATATCGTGATCAATCAGTTTGCGGTAAGTAGCCGGGAAATACATCATCAAAAAATGTTGACGGCTTTTGGTGACATCTCTCTTCAACACTTTTCGCAGACGTGAAATTTCTTTTGGAAGTCGGTTAGGATTTGTATTCGAACCGAATGACGGATGAATGCCGACTTCTGAATAATCTGCAATCGATTTGATAAGTGATTGAAATTTTTTCTGGCTGATGGAAACATTTTTATCATTCTCGCCATAGTCACCGAGCAGAAAAAAATAGATACACTTCAATTCATATCGTTGCTGAATGGAATGCAAAATATCATACGTGTCGTATGGATCCTTCTTATAACCAGACAACACGGCAATACGCTCGGAGATTTCCTTAATGTTCATCTTTGACAATGAACGAAGCAAGGCTCCTCCGGTACGCATCAGTCCTTTTTCCCGGTAAGCATATGCATTATCGATATCAATGGTAGAAATATACTTGTAAGATCGCGGAGGGAATTTCAGCTGAGGGAATTTTTCACTAATCAGTTTCTTGATTTTCTTCGCCCAGATATTTACCAGCGGTTTTTTCAAAAACCCTTTTTCAAAAGCCAAACTTTCTTTTGCATCAAACCGATCATAGAGATCGCGCTTGTGAGGAAGGTACTCTTCATAGCGGCTCACTAAATAAAATGTAGCTGCAAACGGATCAAACGGAAAAATATATTTCGGATGTGTAGCAAAAAAAACTTTTGTTCCTTCCCAGTCGAATACAGAAATCTGTTGTTCACGTATTCCTTTCTCAAACAAAAGTC
>JAYTXY010000202.1:0-2945 GCA_043742705.1 Bacteroidota bacterium | reverse complement strand
GTTGATCGAACAAAGTATCATGGGTTGGAAAGAATTTGAGCTGGAATTATTGCGCGACAGCAACAGCAACGTCATCATTATTTGCTCCATCGAAAACTTTGATCCGATGGGAATTCACACCGGTGATTCTATCACGGTTGCTCCGGCGATGACGCTGAGTGATGTAACTTACCAAAAGTTACGTGACCTCGCAATCCGTTGCATGAATGGTATTGGAAATTTTGCCGGAGGATGCAACATTCAGTTTGCTGTGAATCCTGAAAATGAAAATGAAATTGTAGTTAT
Source organism: Bacteroidota bacterium (assembly GCA_043742705.1). GTDB lineage: Bacteria > Bacteroidota > Bacteroidia > AKYH767-A > 2013-40CM-41-45 > JAPLDA01. Next base: position 2,660 of record JAYTXY010000202.1, on the reverse strand, counting down.
TGAAATCAATCCGCGTGTGTCGCGATCTTCTGCATTGGCAAGTAAAGCGACAGGATATCCGATTGCTAAAATTGCAGCTAAGCTTGCGATTGGTTACAACCTGGATGAATTAAAAAATCAGATTACAAAATCAACGTCTGCCTTTTTCGAACCGACTCTTGATTACGTAATCGTAAAAGTTCCGCGTTGGAATTTTGATAAGTTCAAGGGAAGTGATCGTCATCTTGGTTTGCAGATGAAATCTGTAGGAGAAGCAATGGGAATCGGAAGAAGTTTCCAGGAAGCATTGCAGAAGGCTTGTCAGTCACTGGAAATAAAACGTAACGGACTTGGTGCTGACGGACGTGAATTGAAAGATCAGGAAGAAATTTTGGATTCATTGGAACGCCCACGTTGGAATCGCTTGTTTCACGTTTACGATGCATTCAAAATCGGAATTCCTTTTTCGAAAATACAAAAGCTCACTAAAATTGACCCGTGGTTCCTGCAGCAAATCGAAGAATTGATTGCCATGGAAAAGGAGATTGAAAAATTTTCCGTGGACACTATCTCACACGAACTTCTTTCCGAAGCAAAGAAAAAAGGATACGCTGACAGGCAGGTTGCTCATTTGTTGAAGTGCCTCGAAAGCCAGGTATATAAAAAGAGAAAAGAATTTGGAATCAAACGCGTTTACAAATTGGTGGATACATGTGCTGCGGAGTTTGAAGCGAAGACTCCTTATTACTATTCAACATTTGATGAAGAGAATGAAAGCGTTGCTTCAGATAAAAAGAAAGTTGTCATTCTAGGCTCCGGACCAAATCGTATTGGCCAGGGAATTGAATTTGATTACAGTTGCGTGCATGGCGTGCTTGCTGCAAAGGAATGTGGTTATGAAACCATTATGGTTAACTGTAATCCTGAAACTGTTTCCACCGATTTTGACATTGCAGATAAACTTTACTTCGAACCTGTTTTCTGGGAACATCTGATTGAAATTATCGAACATGAAAAGCCGGAAGGTGTCATTGTTCAGTTGGGCGGGCAAACAGCATTGAAACTTGCAGACAAACTCAGCAAGCACGGTATTAAAATCATCGGGACAAGTTTTGATTCACTGGATCTTGCTGAAGACCGTGGGAGATTCTCAACGCTTTTGAGAGATCTCGATATTCCTTATCCGCGATTCGGAGTAATAGAAAATGCGAATCAATCTGTTGAGCTTTCAAGGGAGCTTGGATTTCCTTTGCTCGTGCGACCTTCGTATGTGTTAGGCGGACAAAGCATGAAGATTGTGATCAATGAGCAAGAACTGGAATCTCATGTGGTAAATATTCTTCGCGACATTCCTGACAATAAAATTCTACTCGATCATTTTTTAGAAAAAGCAATTGAAGCAGAAGCAGACGCAATTTGTGATGGAGAAGATGTGTATATCATCGGCATCATGGAACATATTGAACCGGCGGGTATTCACAGTGGTGACAGCAATGCAGTGCTTCCACCATTTGATCTCAGCGATCATGTGATAAAGCAGATGGAAGACATCACACGGAAAATTGCATTGGCGATGCAGGTGAAAGGATTGATTAACATTCAGTTTGCGATCAAAGACGAGAAAGTATATGTGATCGAAGCCAATCCGCGCGCTTCGCGTACAGTTCCTTTCATTGCGAAAGCATATGATGAACCGTATGTGAATTATGCAACGCAGGTAATGTTGGGTGCAAAAAAAATCAAAGATTTTAAATTCAATCCAAAGAAGGGTGGTTACGCGATTAAAGTTCCTATATTTTCATTCGATAAATTTTTGGATGTGAACAAAGAACTCGGACCTGAAATGAAATCAACCGGAGAAGCCATTTACTTTATTGATGATCTGGAAGATGAATTTTTTCAGAAGGTGTATTCGGAACGAAATCTTTATTTGAGCAGATAGAGATGATTGAATATTGAAGAATGAATATTGAAGATTTGTTTTTATTTTATGAAGAATCAGTTTAACTTTTAAATACTTTTATTATGAACTCAATTGAATTAAAAGAAAGAGCGAAGAAGTTTGCGCATCGCTGCATAAGGCTTTCGTTCTCATTGCCCAAAAATGTTCTAGGCAATCATTTAGCTAAGCAACTTATCCGGTCATCAACTTCTGTTGCGGCTAATTATCGTGCATCTTGTTTGGCTCAGTCTAAAAGTGCTTTTGCATCAAAGATTAGTATTGTTTTGGAAGAAGCGGATGAATCGTATTTTTGGATTGAATTTATTATGGATGAGAAACTAATTCCGAAAGAAAGAGTGGTTAAATTGCTAAAAGAAGGCGATGAACTAACAAGAATTTTTGCCGCATCCCGTAAAACCTCCCAACGCAAATAATATTCAATATTCATTCTTCAATATTCAATTACTAGGTCGTGCAGGAATTTCTTATCATACTTGTTATCATTTTTATTCTCTTCGGAGTTTTCAGGAGAATGATGTTCGGTTCTTTTTTCGCTGCTATGCAGAAACATCAGAAAGAGTTGGAGCGAAGAGAGCAGGAGGAACGCAGAAGAAAACGCGAGGCGGAAATTTTTATTGAAGATATCAAGCCCGGAAAATCATCGCATCATGATGAAGGCGAATACGTGGACTACGAAGAAATAAAATAATCAATCGTTCGCGTATGAAATTTCTCCGGC
>JAYTXY010000201.1:0-5008 GCA_043742705.1 Bacteroidota bacterium | reverse complement strand
GAAGTGCCGGTTATAAATTTAATCATCTCATCAAATGCCTGATTGGAGGTAATCAATTTAAAATTCCTGTCAACGCTCCACAACTGGTCGCTTGTGTTATTGATCAATGCATAGAGATTATTGGCGTCAAACTCTTTTTGCTGATCAGCTTTTTTCTGTTCAGTGATGTCACGCGTTACTCCGAGTAAAGAAATAATTTTCCCGGTCACGTCTTTCAATGGAACGGCCTGTGTTTCCAGCCATCGATGACTTCCTTTTAATCCCGTTATTTCAAATTCAAGTGTTCCTGATTTCCCTGCGAATACATCAGACGTAAGTCGTATAAAAGCTTCCCTGTGCATTTCATTGACCAGCCCCAGTACACTTTGACCAATCACCTGTCCGAGCGAATCTGCTTCTATCATGGCGAGTCCGGAAGGGTTCATTTCAAGTAATTCGCACCCTGCACCGAGCAATTTTATACACTCCGGTTTGGTTTCGAAAATAGTTCGCAAAAGGTTTTGACTTTCAGCAAGTTTCTGTGCGGCTATTTCTTCGTTTAGTTTTTTTAACAGCTCTTCTGATTTCTCATTTCTTTTCGTATTCCGGTTGATGATAATATAAAAAATGAAAAAAGAAAGAAGAGCAATCGCTGAAAAAGCTACGAACAAATGAAGCGTATTTGCAGCATTCTCTTTTTTCTGTTTGTCATATGCCGCAAGGTTGACACGTTCTTTATCTTCAATCAACGATGTGTATTTTCGGACACTATCCATGAATGCCCGTTCGCTGACGGATAAAATCTCGGCTTGGTGAAATTTTTGTTCCCCTTTTTCGAAAACATCAAGTTTATTTTTTTCTGATTTAAATTTTTTCTGAACCAGGGAATTCAACTCACCGATGTAAGCGGTTTCTTCAGCATCTGTAACATCGGCTGAACGTAATTCAGCAAAATGCATTTGGTAGCTCCTGCGCTCGCGGTTGTATTGTTCGAGAAAATCTTTGTCTCGTGTCATTAAATAGTGACGATACCCGCTTTCAAAATCCTGTATGTCGTTGAAAGTATTTTCAGCGGATTTTAAAACAGCGAGCGTGACATTGTTCTCCCGGCTTTCGTTGGTAGTCTTTAAAAGATTGTTGTAGGTTACAATTGTAAAAAAGGCAAGACATAAAAATGCGAAGATAAATCCGTAGGCAACTCTTCTCTGCGTACTTGACTTTTTCATCGGCAAAAATTTTCAGGACATACAACGGTTTTCCGCAAAGTAAAAAAATATCTGAATGGAAAGAGTGAAGTGAATAAAAAAATCTTTTGTCGACAGTCCACGGTCGACAGTGGACCATGGACAAAAAAATCGATGGTTCTTAATTGAAATGTGTGATACGTGTTTATACGACAACGCTTAATCGAACTGGCTACACATTCACTCCCGCACCATGGCAATTCTTGTATTTTTTTCCGCTTCCACACGGACAAGCATCATTGCGCCCGATCTTTTGTTCAACGCGAACTGGCTGAACTTTCGGAGCGGCAGCCGGAGCCTGCATTGGAATTCCTGAAGCCGGAGCTTTGGATGCATCTGCTTTGTTGGCATTCAAACGGCTCATGTCGGTACGCTGTGGTTGCTTTGCTTCTTTAACAGCACCTGGATCCTGTGACGGAATCACGCCTTTGAAAAGGAATGAAATAATTTCTTTATTCACACGATCCATCATCTGCTTGAATAATTCAAACGATTCAAACTTATAGATAAGCAATGGATCTTTTTGTTCGTACACGGCATTTTGCACGCTGGTTTTCAAATCATCCATCTCGCGTAAATGTTCTTTCCATGCATCGTCAATGAATGCTGCAATCACACCACGCTCAAAAGAGAAGACAAGTTCTTTACCCTGTGAGTCGTACGATTTTTTTAGGTTGGCGATTACCTGTATTCCTTTCATTCCGTCACTGAAAGGAATGACAATGTTCTGAATGGTCGCTCCCTGGTTTTCGAATACATCTTTAATGAAAGGCATTGTACGTTCAGCAAGTACATGTGATTTATCACGATAGTACCGTTGCGCTTCAGCAAACACTTTATCTGTAATCAAATCAGGTTTCTCATTCATGAACTCCGTTTCATTCACCGGGCATTCAATGGAAAGCAAACGGATGAGATCAAGTTTGAATCCTTCGTAGTCGCGAAGTTCCAGGTGTTCGTTCACAATCGCTTCGCATACGTCAAACATCATGTTGCTGATGTCGATGGAGATTCGTTCTCCGAAAATAGCATGCCTGCGTTTGGTATACACCACTTCACGCTGAGAGTTCATCACGTCATCGTACTCAATCAATCGTTTCCGGATTCCGAAATTGTTCTCTTCTACTTTCCGTTGCGCGCGTTCAATGGAAGAAGTAATCATACTGTGCTGAATCACTTCGCCCTCTTCAATCCCCATTCTGTCCATGAGCTTCGCGATGCGATCAGAACCAAACAAACGCATCAGATCATCTTCCAGTGAAACATAAAATTGTGAACCTCCCGGATCTCCTTGGCGTCCGGCACGACCGCGCAACTGGCGATCTACACGTCTGGATTCATGTTTCTCCGTGCCTACAATTGCAAGTCCTCCTGCTTCTTTCACGCCCGGACCTAATTTAATATCTGTTCCCCGACCAGCCATGTTGGTGGCAATTGTTACCGTTCCTGCAGTTCCTGCTTCGGCGACAATTTCCGCTTCCCGCTGATGAAGTTTTGCATTCAACACGTTGTGCTTGATGTTTCGCAACTTCAACATACGGCTTAGTAATTCTGAAATTTCAACAGAGGTTGTTCCAACGAGCACTGGTCTTCCTGCTTTTACCAACGCTTCAATTTCTTCAATCGCTTTGTTGTATTTCTCACGCTTGGTTTTATAAACTTTATCTTCTTCATCTTTTCTTACAATCGGTCTGTTGGTAGGAATTACAACTACATCCAATTTGTAAATCTGCCAGAATTCTCCTGCTTCTGTTTCTGCAGTACCGGTCATTCCCGCCAGTTTGTGAAACATGCGGAAATAATTTTGAAGTGTTACGGTTGCATACGTTTGTGTGCTTGCTTCGATCTTTACATTTTCTTTCGCTTCAATCGCCTGGTGTAATCCATCTGAATAACGTCTTCCGTCAAGCACACGACCAGTCTGCTCATCCACAATTTTTACTTTGCCGTCAGCAATGATGTACTCCACATCGATCTCGAAAAGCGTATATGCTTTCAGCAATTGATTTACAGTATGAATCCGTTCAGACTTGATCGCAAACTCGCGCATCAAACCGTCTTTCTTTTCAATTTTTTCTGACGATGAGAATGCTGACTTTTCAATTTCAGCAATCGCAGAACCAACATCAGGAAGAATAAAGAAGTCTTTGTCTTCACTGGAAGTCGTCATCAACTCAATACCTTTTTCTGTCAACTCGATGCTGTTATTCTTTTCATCGATTACAAAATAAAGCTCAGCATCCGCTTTGTGCATTTCTTTTTGCTGATCCTGCAGGTGATAATTTTCAGAACGCGACATAATCGCTTTCACACCCGGCTCTCCGAGCAACTTGATGAGCGCTTTTGATTTCGGAAGTCCGCGTTGCGCACGGAAGAGAGCAAGCCCCGCTTCCGTTTCTTTTTTCTCATCCTTCTCATCTAACAACCTGCGCGCTTCGGAAATAATTTTATTGATGTAATCGCGCTGTGCTTTCACAAGCAATTCTACTTTCGGTTTGAATGCATCAAATTCATGATGATCGCCTTTTGGTGTCGGTCCTGAAATAATCAGAGGAGTTCGTGCATCATCAATTAATACTGAGTCAACCTCATCCACAATGGCGTAATGATGTCCGCGTTGGACCATGTCTTCCGCATTGCGCGCCATGTTATCACGGAGATAATCAAAACCGAATTCATTATTCGTTCCATAAGTAATATCAGAATGGTATGCATTTCTCCGCGCTTCTGAATTTGGTTCGTGTTTGTCGATGCAATCAACAGTGAGCCCGAGAAATTCGAAGATCGGACCGTTCCATTCGGAGTCACGTTTTGCGAGGTAATCGTTTACAGTTACAATGTGAACTCCGCGTCCTGCAAGTGCGTTGAGGTAAATCGGAAGCGTTGCAACCAGCGTTTTTCCTTCACCTGTTGCCATCTCAGAAATTTTTCCCTGGTGAAGAACGATACCGCCAATCAACTGTGAATCGTAATGCACCATGTTCCATGTTACCATATTTCCTGCTGCCATCCAGGAATTGAAATAGTACGCTTTGTCGTCTTCTATTTCTACGTTATCTTTTTTCGCAGCAAGATCACGATCTTGTTGAGTTGCCGTTACTTCAATCTCTTCATTTTCAGTAAAACGTTTCGCAGTTTCTTTTACCACTGCAAATGCTTCTGGTAAAATTTCAAGAAGGATTTCTTCGGTTTGTTTGAGGCGGTCTTTTTTCAGCTGATCAATATTTCGGTAGATGTCTTCCTTCGTATGTACATCCATCTCCGGATTTTCTTCCGCATCTTTTTCAAGTGTTGAAATTTCAGCATCAATATCTTTGATGTGTTCTGCAATACGCTGTTTAAAATCCTGTGTTTTATTTCTCAGTTCATCGTGGCTGAGGGAAGCCAGCTTAGGAAATTCAGCTTTTACCAATTCTGCCAACGGAGTGAGTTCTTTCAGGTCACGGTTACTTTTGCTGCCAAAAATTCCGCTGATTGCTTTATTAAGGATTCCTATCATAATTCGTGTTCAATAAACTGATTTTTTAAGAGGGACAAATGTACTTTTTATTAAGAAGATGGGGAAATGGGGTTGGCAACCATTGAGCCATTGGAAAGAAGGTGAAAATATGGCAGTAAGGGAATAGTTAATTAGGTTGAATAAGTTGATTGAGTTTATCAAGCAAACACGAGAAAGTGAGAAGGTGTGAAAGTGTGAGTGGGTGAAAGTTAAAATAAAATGGAAGCCTTCTTCTCTTTTCCTAAGGTATCTAATCGTTCCACTCTCTCACTTTCTCACTTTCTCA
>JAYTXY010000200.1:0-2205 GCA_043742705.1 Bacteroidota bacterium | reverse complement strand
GAAAGATTCACTTCATTCATGTTTTTAATCGCTCCTTTAAAAGTCGCTTTTGGAAACTTGTCAGACTCAACATAGTTTTCATTGAAGTGTTCTTCCATCAACGCCTTTTCAAACATAAACGCTTTCATGAGAACCGCAAATTCCATTTGACCTGAAGAAGCATCCAACACACTCGTTGCTTTGTCATTTCTTGCATTCACTTGTTCCGGTGATGATTTGGATGTTGCATCAAAAGAAACTTTTCCATTGCGTGTAAAATATTTTGTCTGCGCAATTGAAGAGAAAGAAACCAGGAAGAAAAGTGTAACCGTAACGATGAGACTATTTTTCATATTTTATTTATTTGAAATTTTCAATGATCAGAAAAGCAATTATCGCGCCTGTATTTTTACGACTTCGTTTCCGTCAACATTTTTACATCATATCCATACAATCCTGTGTAACCGGCTTCGCGAAAAGCAATCAGGTTAAACTTCATCACATGATTTGACGACACCAGTTCCATTTCTCCGTTAGCATGTTTGTTCAACAGTTCAGGATGAGTACTTAGTAAATTCATTGGCAACTTCCTGCTTGTCACGCAGCCCCAATCGCGGATGAGTCCGAACGCAGCTTTGTTAGCATACAAAATGGTGCCTTCAAAATCAATTTTAATTACCGGGAAATCGCTCTCATGAAGATTGATTGACAGATCATAAGAACCAGACTGTGCTAACTGCGATTCGTTTGGGTTAATCATGGTTTTATTTTTACGAATTAGAATTACTCAACATCTTCCGTTACACAATCCACCATCACTACATCCATCAACATTCCTGTACAAATACCTTTTACTTTTATCATTTGTCCTTTTTTGATGGCCCCTACATCTTTCAGGACACTTGCATCAAACTGGCAACCAACTCCTGCCATGTCACCTCCTTCAAGGATCAGGCTTAACGTTCCCTTTCCATCAACTGCTTTGTCTGTTACCTTGCCTTGCACACTCACAATTTTTCCAAGGTATTTTTTATTCGCGGCATTTTCATTTCGATCAAACTCATCAAAAAGTTGCTTTGACTCCATTGTAAAAGCTGCTTCTTTATTGGCAACACCCTGGTGAGGTTTATGAAACAGGTAATAACCATATGCAAACGCACTGCCTGAGATAATGAGAATAATGACGATAATTTTTTTCATTGTTACCTTCCTTTTTCCGGACTTAGTCGTTGACTGAAGCATCTTTCAGATGAACTGTATTGGTACTATTCGCAGCAGCATTTGTACTTATGTTCTTCCCATCATCGCCACCATGATCTCCTCCGTTATCATCGCCGGATTCCTCTTCTGTTGCCGAAGCAGGAGATACAGGAGGGTCATGTTTACATGAACCGACAAACATTGGTATACTCAGTAAAAGAGAAATAGTAATTAATTTTTTGAACGTCATTTTAATTTTTTTAGAGAAAAGAACTTCTTAATAATTCGGTTTTCGAAAAGGTCACCGGATTATCAATTTTAAAAATTACAAGAAGTCAAAAACAAAGCAAGGGTTATTGCAAATACCATGAACAGCAAAAAGCCATCGATGATCTTTGAATCGGAGCGGATGAGTTGGAGGACTGTTTTTTTCATGACCTAAAACTAATACGAAGGTGATCCTTGTTAAAACGGAAGTTGCTGAATCGGGCAAAATAATTGCTGAATGGGAATCTGTCGCTTCCGAAAGAAAATCAGCGTTTGGTTATCTCGGAAAAACAAATCTGCGTGACATTTTGATGACAAATCAACCTACTCCACCCAGCCACTCTTTAAATGCGGAAGCGCGCTCTGTGCTCACAATGGTGTCTTCATTGGTAGGAGGAATCAGTTTCACTTTTACCCTTGACTTGGAAAAAGCAAACATTTGTTCGATGGCATGAATGCCAATGATAAACTGCCTGTTGATGCGAAAAAAAATTGCTTGGTCTAACATCGTTTCCAACTTGTCAAGATTATAGTCGACAGGAAAAGTTTTATCATCGTTTGTCTTTAGAAAATTTATTTTCTCTTCTGTAAAAAAATAAGCGACATCCTTTATCTCAATTGCTTTGATGTGATCTCCATAACGAATCACGAATCGTTTTTTGTAATCGGGTTTTGGATCTTTCAGTGTAGCAAGCAGTTTGCTGAAGTCGTTTGCAGAGTTCTTTTTTTCTGAATGCAGTTTGTGAAATTTTTGCAATG
>JAYTXY010000199.1:0-3005 GCA_043742705.1 Bacteroidota bacterium | reverse complement strand
TTGCTTCGTCAAACTTATTACGATGCACAGTGGTATTCAACAGGCGGATATAAAACAGAGTACAACATCTCACTCGATGCCTGGAACAAATTGCAAAATCTTCCACAGATTTTTGAAACAGGTGATAAACAAAATGAATTGCGCGCTGATAAAATCGGTGATGAGTTCAACGTAAAATACATTGTAAAAGGTGGCGGAGATGAATACCAACGAATCAATGACATAAAAGCGATGAATGATGTGCTGATTGTTCCGTTGAATTTCCCGGATGCATATGACATGAGCGATCCTTACAACGGACTCAACATTTCACTCGGTCAACTGAAACATTGGGAGCTTGCTCCTTCCAATCCATCTGCGATTGAAAAAGCCGGAATTGATTTCGCACTCACCACATCTGATCTGAAAGACAAAAATAATTTCTGGAAAAATTTACGTAAAGCAATTGAATATGGTTTGAGTGAAGAGGTTGCATTAAAAGCACTGACTGTAACTCCTGCGGAGTTGTTGCGTGCATCGGATGCAACAGGAAGTATCAGAAAAGGAATGCTTGCAAACTTCATTGTCGCATCAAAAAACATTTTTGAAAAAGATGCTGTGATCTATGACAATTGGGTGAAAGGGGTTCGTTACAAAATCAGCGACTACGATGTACAGGACATTCGCGGTATTTATTCGCTGACTGTCGGGAATAATGCTCCAACGAAACTGAGAGTAACAGGTGAGGCTTCATCACCGGAAATGAAATTAAATGAAGACACCAATAAGATCAACGTATTGTATTCAAGACAAGGTAACCTGATCTCTATTCAATATGAATTTAAAAAGAAAGAACCTAAAGGAACGTATCGACTGAGTGGTTATGTGAATGATGGAAATGCGTACGACTGGAAAGGCAATGCTCAACTTCCCACAGGAGAATGGGTGAAATGGTTTGTGAAACTTGATTCTGTGTTTGTTCCGGTTGCTAAACAAGACACGCTAAAAAAAGATTCGTTGAAACTCGGAGCAGTGACTTATCCGTTCATGGCGTTTGGATGGAAAGAAGCACCAAAAGCTAAAACAGTTTTGTTTAGTAACATAACTGTCTGGACGAATGAAGCGGAAGGTGTCTTACAAAATGCTGATGTACTGATTTCAAATGGAAAGATTCTAAGTATTGCCAAACATATTTTATCCGATTCTCATTCACCAACAGATGCATCTTCATATTATGTTAATGGTGTAAAGTATAAGATTGACACACGTGTTGACGGAACAGGAAAACACCTTACATCCGGAATCATTGATGAACATTCTCACATTGCAGTCAGTGGTTCTGTGAACGAACCAACGGAATCAGCGTCCTCTGAAGTGCGCATTGCAGATGTAATTGACGCAGATGACATCCAGGTGTACCGGCAACTTGCAGGAGGAGTTACAACCTCTCACCTTCTTCACGGAAGTGCAAATGCGATTGGAGGTCAAACTCAACTGATCAAAGAACGCTGGGGAAAATCACCGGAAGAAATGAAATTTCAAAACTGGCCGGGTTTTATCAAGTTTGCTCTAGGTGAAAATGTAAAGCAAAGTCATTGGGGCGACAATCAAGTTTATCGATTTCCACAGACGCGTATGGGCGTGGAACAAGTGTATACCGATTTTTTTACACGTGCGAAAGAATACGATAACGACTGGAAAAAATATAATTCATCTGATGCAAAAACAAAATCAGCTACAACTCCACGAAGAAATTTAAAGCTTGAGGCTCTCGCGGAAATTTTGAATTCAAAACGCTTCATTACTTGTCACTCGTACGAACAAAGTGAAATCAACATGCTGATGCACGTTGCGGATTCATTCGGGTTTAAGGTGAATACATTTACTCACATTCTTGAAGGATACAAAGTAGCGGACAAAATGAAAGCTCACGGAGTTCGCGGTGTTTCCACGTTTTCCGATTGGTGGGCTTACAAGTTTGAAGTATATGAAGCGATTCCTTACAACGGAGCCATCATGCATGATGTCGGGCTCAACGTTTCCTTTAACAGCGATGATGCAGAAATGGCAAGACGATTAAACCAGGAAGCAGCAAAAGCTGTGAAGTACGGAGGAGTGAGCGAAGAAGAAGCCTGGAAGTTTGTGACATTGAATCCTGCAAAAATGCTTCGCGTTGATGATCGTGTCGGCTCTTTGAAAGCAGGAAAAGATGCCGATGTTGTTTTATGGAATGACAATCCGCTGAGCATTTATGCAAAACCATTGCAAACCTATGTTGACGGAATTAAATATTACGATGTAGACGATGACAAAAAGCTGCAAAATGAAAACCGCACAGAACGCGCACGACTTATCCAGAAAATGATTGACGCCAAAAATAAAGGAGAGGGAACACAGAAACCTTCCGCCAAAGCACAGGTTCTGCATCATTGCAATGACGATGAACTCCTGCTGATAAAATAATTCTGACTCACCAAAAGAAAAATCAATTGATCATGAAAAAATATTTTTTCCTCTTTTTCACACTTATCGCATTGCATTGCAATGCACAAAATCCTGCTCCCGCAAAACCGCAGAGCGAATCTATTCTTATCCTGAATGCAACAGCTCATCTCGGCAACGGACAGGTTATTCAAAATTCAGCCATCGGCTTTGAAAACGGCAAACTTATTCTTGTTGCGGATGCAACCACGATTCGCCTGGATAAATCGAAGTATAAAAAAGTGATTGACGGAAACGGCAAGCATGTTTATCCGGGATTCATTGCATGCAACACATCGTTGGGTTTAACGGAGATTGATTTGGTTCGCTCTACACGGGATTTTAATGAAGTGGGAGATCTGAATCCAAATGTGCGCAGCATCATTGCTTACAACACCGATTCTAAAATTATTCCTACTGTTCGTTGCAATGGAGTATTGCTTGCGCAAATAGTTCCGGAAGGAGGAACCATTTCCGGGCAATCATCTGTTGTGGAACTGGACGCATGGAACTGGGAAGACGCTGCGTATAAAACAGATGACGGA
>JAYTXY010000198.1:0-20470 GCA_043742705.1 Bacteroidota bacterium | reverse complement strand
TCCTGCGGAACAAAAAATGTGTACTGCCATGCATTTGCTTCTGTGTAATTGTTGTTCACTTCACGCGGATCAAACGGCTCGTACCAGCCGCCATTTTTTCTAGCGCGGATAAATCCGGTTTCGGGGTCGAATAAATTTTTCCAGGACTGAGAACGCTCCATGGAGTACTTGTAGTCATTATCTTTTTTCAGAAGCGCTGCCATCTGAGCAATGCACCAGTCATCGTAGGCATACTCCAATGTTTTCGAAACTGATTCACTTTCATCTTCAATGCTTAGACATCCGTTTTCAATGTAATGCCCTAAACCATAACGATCGTCCATCATGGCACTTTTCTTCATCGCCTCAAATGCTTTCTCCATATCAAAACCGGTGATGCCTTTCACGGCTGCATCAGCAATCACAGAAACAGCATGATAACCAATCATACATTCCGTTTCGTTGGAAGACAATTCCCAGACAGGAAGCAATCCTCCCTGATCGTATTGCGCAAGAAATGTTTTGATAAAATCAAGTGTGCGTTTACGATCAATGATCGTCATCAACGGATGCCATGCACGAAAGGTATCCCACAATGAAAACACTGTGTAGTAATTAAATCCTTCCGCTTTGTGAATTTTAAAATCGCGCCCTAGATACTGACCGTCCACATCGTTGTAAATGTTCGGTTGAAGAAAACAGTGATAGAGCGCTGTGTAAAATATTTTTGTTTGTTCATCGGTTCCTCCACTCGCTTCTATTTTGTTTAGCTCCTTTTGCCAATCATCGTGCGCTTCTTTTTTCACTTTTTCAAAATCCCAATGAGAAAGTTCCGCTTTCATGTTTTTCGCTGCCCCTTCTTCACTCACTGATGAGATGGAAACTTTCACCAGCAGCTGTTTGCCTTTATCCAACTTAAATTTAAACCATGCTTTCTCATTGTTATCGTACTCGCTTTGAATATGAGAATCTACAACAGGTTTTGAAAATTCAATACGGTAATACACTCGCTGATCTTTCGCCCAAGCTTCTGATCTTCTCAATCCTTCGAATGTTGTTGCATTCACTCGGTGAATAGTTCCTTGCAACAATTTATCGCGATGCAGCAAATCAAGAATTACAACAGCATCACTTCCTGAAGGAAATGTATAGCGATGCATTCCGACACGTGTAGTGGAAGTAAGTTCAACAAAAATATCATTCTTTAATTTCACAGAATAATACCCGGCTTCCGCTTTTTCATCAGCATGAGAAAATTTTGAAGAGTAAATTTTATTGTTCAATGATGGCTCGCCCGTCATTGGCATGAGCATAATGTCTCCATAATCTGAACAGCCTGTTCCGCTGAGATGCGTGTGAGAAAAACCATAAATCACTGAATCACTGTAATGGTAACCGCTGCAACCGTCCCAGCTTCCGTCAATCCGAGTATCCGGACTCAGCTGAATCATTCCGAAAGGAACCGTTGCTCCGGGATAGGTATGTCCATGTCCTCCGGTTCCGATGAAAGGATCTACGTACTTCGTGTAATCAATCTGTGCGAAAAGAAAAACAGAATGAAACACAAAAAATAATGTTGCGATCGCTTTATAAAATTTATGAAATACAAATCTTGGATCGCATATCGCAAATCGTATATCGCATATCGAAAACTTCATATCGCACATCTTTTTATGTTACTTCATTCCAGATCAAAGAAGCTGCACCAAGAATAGCTGCATCGTTTTCAGGTAACGAAGAAGGAACTATCTTAATTTTTCCCTGGTAATTGTGTAGAAGATTTTTTTCAAAGCTGAGAACAACAGGATTGAAAAGAATTTCTCCCGCCTCGACCAATCCGCCAAACAAAAAGATTGCTTCCGGACTTGTGTATGCAACACTGTTCGCCAACGCAAAGCCAAGCAGTTCTCCTGTATAATTAAATGCATAGAACGCAGCTTCATCTCCGTTCATGGCTTGTTCGAAAATATACTTTGCATTAATTTGTGACGTGTCGATATTTTTCAACGCATCAGGATTCTCACCTTTCAGAATTTCAAAATATGTTTTCACCAATCCTGTTGCTGAACAATATTGTTCGAGACAACCTTTCCGCCCGCAGTTGCATTGCCTTCCATGTTGAATGATGATCGTATGACCAAGCTCTCCTGCAAACCCATCATGACCATATACCAATTGTCCGTTCGTCACAATGCCACTTCCTAATCCCGTCCCAAGCGTGATGAAAATAAAATCCTTCATTCCTTTTGCTCCTCCAAAATAGAGTTCACCAAGAGCAGCCGCATTTGCATCGTTGGTAAGCACAGCCGGAACATTTAATGTTTCAGAAAAATATTTCGCCAGCGGGACGATTCCTTTCCATTTGAGATTGGGAGCATTTTCAATTGTTCCGTGAAAGTAATTTCCGTTAGGAGCTCCGATGCCAACACCTGCAAGTTCGGAATTTAGTGGAAGGAGCCCGGAGATTTTTTTTGATACAACTTTCACCAGATCTTTCGGATCAGAAAAATCGGTTGTGGTGACAAAATCTTTCAGCAGAATTTTTCCTTTTCGGTCGACAAAACCAAACGAAGTATTTGTTCCGCCAATATCAATGCCCGCTGCCAACTGCTGCATCATAGTCAATGCCCTGAGATTTTAAAATTTGTTTCACTCTCCATCCGTAAAAAGCAAGATACAGGAAACAGGCGATGCCTGTTACATAACTCCATTGAATTCCGAGCAATTCATCTTTTGCCAAATATCCTTGCAGCCAACTGATCAATCCACCACCCATGATCATCATGATTAAGAAACTGGAACCGTCATTGGTGCGTTTACCCAATCCCGCAATGGCAAGTGTAAAGATGCAAGGCCAAAGCGTGGAGCAGAATAATCCGACACTTATAAATGCATAGACGCTGACCATTCCCTCAGAAAGAATTCCAATCAGTAAAGAAGTAATTCCAAGTGCAGAAAAAATCATGAGCTGTCGTGCCGGATTTCCTTTGCTTAAAATGTCTGCAATGATGATCGCAATGATGACGAAGAAATACAAATAGAACGGTTGTAAATCGTGGCTTGCTAAAAAATTAACTAAAAGAAAAACACCGAACGCTGCATATGGCAAAAAGAAACGAAGCATTTGTTTTGTTCCCGCTTTCAAATCAAAAGCTCCTACAGCTCCTGACCATCTTCCGATCATCAGGCTGGCCCAGAATAGTGAAACATACGGAGCAACCTGGTCTGTAGATGTGTGAAGATGCTGTCGCATAAACTCAGGAAGATTAGATGCAGTGGAAACTTCAACACCAACATAAACGAAAATACCAATCATGCCGAGCCATAGCTGCGGATAATTGAGCGCGCTCTTTCGCTGAATCGTTTTAGAATTTACTGCTTCAGATTTTTCTTCTTCGTGATGAATGTGATTTGGCAGAGAAGAAAATTTAAAGATGACGGCAACAATTAAAAATGCTACACCTAGAATGAGGTATGGTGTTTTTATAGATTCAAGATTTTCAAGTTTCGCTCCTGCTGCAATTGAACCGAAAATTGCAAGGCTTACGAGGACAGGACCAATTGTAGTTCCAACATTATTAATTCCACCGGCAAGACTTAAACGTTGAGATCCCTTTTTCGGATCACCGATATTAATCGCAAGCGGATTCGCTGCAGTTTGTTGCAAAGAAAATCCAAGACCGACCACAAACAAACCACTTATCATTAAGCCGAATGAGGAAGTCATTGCAGCAGGGTAAAACAACAATGTTCCGAGAGCTGAAATTACCAATCCCAATGCAATACCGTTTTTATAACCAATCTTATTAAGAATGTCTCCACCACTTGCTTTTGAAACAAGAAAATAAATTATCGACCCAACGGTGTATGCAACATAAAATGCAACGGAAATCAACTGACCTTGCCACTGTTCAAGGTGAAGATGTTCTTTGAATACGGGGATCAGGATATCATTGGAGGCCGCCACAAATCCCCAGAAGAAAAAAACGGAGATAAGAACGGGCAATGATTTGCTCGAAGATTGATTCATCGTTTGTGAGTATTGGTTGGTTGCAAAGTAGAAAATTTATTCAGGAAAGAAAATACGAAAGAAAACCCCGACACACCAACTTATACCACCCTGCAAATTGGTATTGTAAAAACATTTTCGTAAACTTTGTACAACTCTAATTCATGTCTAACCTCTAAAACCAACTGTCATGAATGTCTTTCAAAAAATTGAAACGTGGGGCGACACGCACCAAAGTAAGTGGTTCGCATTATTAAGAATAATTCTTGGACTCATTATTTTTTTTAAAGGGCTTTTCTTTATTCAAAACACCGACGACCTGAATGCCATGATTGCTAACAGCGCTGTTTCCATCTATGCTGTTTTTCTCGCGCATTATGTTGCGCTTGCACATCTCGTGGGAGGTGCGCTAATCACCGTCGGACTGATTACGCGGATTGCCATTGTATTCCAGGTTCCTATTCTCATCGGGGCTATTGTATTTGTCAACGCACGACATGGATTTTATTCCATGCCTTCCGAACTTGGGTTCTCTGTTCTGGTGCTTGTGTTGTTGCTTTTCTTTCTCGTGTTTGGTTCAGGAAAATTTTCGTTCGATGAGTTTATGCGGACCCACGAACATACGTGATTAATGAAGTTGATTGGGTTGATTGAGTGAATTAAGAAGGAGAAAGTGAGAGAGTGAGAAAATGTGAAAGTGAGAAAGTGGGAAAGTGGGAGGTGAATACAAAATTTATTAACAGATCCCGATACACTTCGTGATCGGGATTATGAAACTAAGTCTTTCAGTTCATGCTTCGCATTCCTGAAAGACAAGTTTCATTAAAAAAAAACGGGAACCTTTTGGGCTCCCGTTTCAAATTTCTGTGTGTTTTGTGTTACTTCGCTCTCTTCACGTTGACAGCGTTTGGTCCTTTTTTGCCATCGGTAACTTCAAACTCTACTAGATCATTTTCACGGATTTTGTCTACCAATCCGCTGTGGTGTACAAACACTTCTTCGTTTGTGTCGTCAGCCACAATAAAGCCGAAGCCCTTTGCCTCATTAAAGAATTTTACTTTTCCTGTTTTCATTAGGTGTTAATTTGTTCACAAAAGTCAGACGGAACCCGCTTAACATCTGCCCTTGTGAGTATTTTAATTTGAATTGCGGGTCACTTAAATCATCGTGATTTGGTGCCAAAGATTAAAATTATATTCGATGTTTACAAGAGGGTCTTAAAATTATCCTGCTCCCAGCAATTGCTTAACTAATTGAGAAACAATCTTATTGTCTGCTTTCCCCGCAAAATGCTTGGACGCTGCTCCCATTACTTTCCCCATTTCAGCGGGAGTTTTTGCTCCCATCTGCTCTATAATCTTTTTCAATTCCGCCTTGATTTCTTCTTCTCCCATTTGCTGCGGAAGGTATTTTTCAATGACGGCAATTTCTGCCTGCTCCGGTCCGGCAAGATCAGGTCGGTTTTGTTGCTGATAAATCTCAACGGATTCTTTACGCTGCTTGACCAGCTTTTGCAGCATTTTAATTTCATCTTCAGGAGAAATGTTTCCTCCTCCGGAAGTCTTTGCAAGTAAAATAGCAGACTTCACTGCTCTTAAACTTCTCACAGCCGTTTCATCTTTTGCAAGCATGGCTGTTTTCAGGTCAGCGTTTATTTTTTCTTCGAGAGACATTTTGGAAATAATTATGAATTTTGAATTATAAATTATGAATTAGAAGTTCGAGGTTTGAAGTTAAAAAAAGTAACTGACATTTTAATTAATGAACGTTCCTAAAGCGAAAATACATTCGTAAATTCGTAGAGATTCGTAATTAGTAGCCCAAAAAAATGTCCCCACCTTTCAGCGAGGACAAATTTAAAAGCAAACTCAACATAAACAACTCTAAAATTTTACTTAGTCAACGTTGTCATGAAGAAAAGAATTATTCGGACGGATTTCCGTTTTCTTCTCGTCTTCTGTAGTCAGCGTGTACCGTGATATATTTGTTTCGCTTGAATGAGCAACCTGGTCAAGCTTGATGTTTCTCCGTTTGTAAGCCGGCTCTTTCTCCATGTCAGCAAGGTTATTGGCATTGCCGATACGATAACTCAACTCTTTCAACTTCATGATTCGCTCTCGCGATTTGCGGAGTTGTTCTTCTGTTGAAGTGTCTTCCTGTTTCAGATCTTCCACGTTGGGAATATTCTCTTCAACACGCGATGACATCTTCTCTTCGACAAACGGAGCAGGATTATTTTCTTTCGGTGACTTTCCCGGCATATCAAATTCAAAAATAATTTCCTTCTCAGGCTGTGCTGACGGAGCTGATTCTCTCATCACATTAGATTCTTCTTCTTTTTTAAGAATCATCGGCTCGAGAATTTCGCGGTCACGATTTTTTTGTTGAGGTGCTTCAACATTAATGTTCTTCGCTTCATCAGTAAGCACATGACGCGTGACTTTGTTTTTCTCAGCTTCAACTCCCTGATCGCGTTTTGTTTTGAAACCTGTTGCGATGATGGTAACACTCACTTTTTCTCCAAGTGTTTCGTCCACACAATTTCCCCAGATGATGTCTGCTGTTAATCCTGCTTCGTCCTGGATGTAATCGGTGATCGATCCGATTTCATCCATGGTTACTTCCTTACTTCCGGATGCAACATTCATCAAGATGTAACGCGCACCTTTGATGTTATCGTCATTGAGCAACGGAGAAGCAAGCGCCTGTTCAACTGCTTTGATCGCCCTGTTTTCTCCTTCAGCAATCGCAGAACCCATGATGGCAACACCGCTGTCAGACACGGCTGTCTTCACATCTTCAAAATCTACGTTGATGTAACCTGTTACTGTAATAATCTCTGCGATTCCTTTTGCTGCAGTAGTCAAAATATCATCAGCATGTGAAAAAGCTTCCGACAATTTCAGGTTGCCATACATCTCGCGAAGTTTATCGTTGCAGATGATGAGGATGGTATCTACATTATTTTTTAACTGCTCAATACCTTCATCCGCCTGATTTTTTCTTTTCTTTCCTTCGAATGCAAATGGAACGGTGATGATTCCCACGGTGAGAATTCCCATTTCCTTTGCCGTCTGGGCAATGATGGGAGCCGCACCTGTTCCTGTTCCTCCGCCCATTCCTGCTGTGATGAAAACCATTTTCGTATCAGCAAGTAATTTGCGGATGTCTTCGATGTTTTCGATTGCAGCGTTTTTTCCGATCTCAGGAATGGAGCCTGCACCGCGACCTTCAGTAAGGCTCATGCCCAGCTGGATTTTTGTCGGCACCGGTGAAATTTCAAGCGCCTGTGCATCGGTGTTGCAAATAATAAAATCAACGCCTTTGATTCCTTGCCGGAACATGTGGTTCACCGCATTGCTTCCGCCACCGCCAACGCCAATCACCTTGATAATCGATGCCTGGTCTTTATGAAGTTCAAATTCCATGTTAATGTTGTTATGTTAAGTTGTGAGTTGAGTATGTTGTTCTGAAACTATTTGAGTTCTTTGTCTTCTTCGTCACCGATCAGCTTTTTGATCATCTCAAAAAATCCTCCGGATTTAACGGTCGGTTCTTTAATGGTTTTCTCTCTGCCTTTCCGTTCTTCCTCGCGGGCATTCTTAATTTCTTTTTTCTGCTTTTCGAATTCCTGGAAGCCTTTGATAACAAGACCTACACCTGTTGCATACATCGGGCTCATCAGTTCATCCGCACCTTTTGCAAGATGTTCGTTCGGGTAGCCGATGCGTACGTCCATGCCTGTGATGAATTCAACAAGCTGAATGATGTGTTTCAATTGTGCACCACCACCGGTGATCACAATTCCTGCAATCAGTTTTTTCTCGTATCCTGAATTTTTTATTTCATAGTATACATGCTCAACGATCTCTTCCATTCTTGCCTGGATAATGTTTGCCAGGTTTCTCACAGAAATTTCTTTCGGTTCACGTCCGCGTAAACCGGGAATGGAAACGATTTCATTCTCCTGGTTCTCACTCGCCAGTGCCGATCCGAATTTTATTTTGAGCAACTCTGCCTGGCTGCGGATGATTGTGCAACCTTCTTTGATATCTTCTGTGATCACATTTCCTCCGAAAGGAATCACCGCAGTGTGACGTATCACTCCGTCCTGGAAAATTGCGATATCGGTTGTGCCACCACCAATGTCAACCAATACTACTCCCGCTTCTTTTTCTTCTGCCGTAAGTACAGCTTCTGAACTTGCAAGCGGCTCGAGGAAAAGTCCCTGAGTATGAAGACCTGCACGGTTCACGCATTTGTAAATATTTTTTGCGGCCGTTACCTGGCCCGTAATGATATGGCAATTTGCTTCAAGGCGCATACCCGACATACCGATTGGGTTCTTCACTCCCTGCTCGCTGTCCACAATGTATTCCTGCGGAATCACGTGAATGATTTCTTCTCCCGGAGGCATTGCCAGTTTGTACATGTCTTCCACGATAGCATCAATATCAGCCTGGCTGATTTCATCATCGAGTGTGTTACGTGTGCGCATGCCACGATGCTGTAGACTTTTTATGTGTTGCCCTGCAATACCAACATACACGTTGTGAATGTCAACATTCGATTTTACGGATGCTTCGTCAACGGAATATTTAATTGACTGGATGGTATTCACAATGTTGGTCACGACACCTCGTGTTACACCGAGTGATTCGGATTTTCCGTAACCGAGTATTTCAATTTTGCCGAACTCGTTCTTCCTGCCAACAATGGTGCAGATTTTTGTTGTTCCGATATCAAGTCCAACAACTATGTCGTTATTTTCCATTCGTTATTTTTTAGTGCAGACCACCTGGTCTTTGTATTTTAAGTTCACGATGCTGTATTTATTCCAACCTTGTTTGCTTAGCCCTTCTTTGTAAAAGAGGAAAAGTTTTGTAAACCTCTCTTCCATTTCTTTTTCTCCTGCCTCCCCAACTGAAACATCTCCGAATACGATGGTATGGTTGCCCACTCTCGGAATCAGTTCCATGTCGCCCTCTGCATTTACGTATATCTGCTCCACCTGTGCATTCCAAAATTCGTGGTGCCTGAGATAATCAGCAAGCATGAAAACTTTTTCAACCATCATCGGATGAACCGATGTATCCGCTTCCTCCTTCTTGTCAAAGACTCTCACCTTGTGTACTGACTCCATGTCCAATATAAAACCATTGACAACCGGTACTGATGCGGAGTACTTTTCTGACAACGGCATGAACACACCCTGATCGTCTATGTAAAAACTTTCGTTGAAGTAATTCACAATCCGGATAATCGGATTCCGCGGAATTACTTCAATATTCAGCTTTCCATCAATGGTTGAAAATACTTCGGCATGTGAAACGAAAGGATTGTTATTGATGATATTTTCCAACAAGGAAATGTTAATAGTATTCAATGATTTTCCTTCAAGTACTCCGAACTTATCGTGAATCATTTGCAACACATCGCTCTTCTCAACGAATGCCTGGTTGTTCAGATCCCTGATGCTGATATCCACTTCTGTACACAGCATTCCTTTCTGCTTGCTCTCTGTAAACCCTACTGTGATTACAAATCCCGCGATCACGAGGCACCAGCCGGTGATACGAAAAACTTTCTTCAAGTCGATTTTTTCTCTCAGCTTTTTAAACATTCGGATATTTTTTTTCTAAGTAATGTTTAACGGGCATCACCAGTTGGTCAATGTCTCCTGCTCCAAGCGTAAGTAATACTTCGGGTTTTTGTTTGTCCAACACGTCCAACACGATGTCTTTTGAACAGAGTATTTTATCCTTAACGGTTACTTTTTTGAAAATCATTTCTGAAGTGACTTCTTCAATCGGAAGTTCACGCGCCGGATAAATATCAAGCAGAATGAGTGAGTCGAGCATCGACAAACTTTTTGCAAATCCATCTGCGAAATCGCGTGTGCGTGTATACAGATGCGGCTGAAAAATTCCGGTGATCCTTTTTTCAGGATACAATTCACGTGCAGAAGAAATACAAGCGCGAAGTTCTTCCGGATGGTGTGCATAGTCGTCAATGTAAACGACACGATCCGTTTTCACCTGGTAATCAAATCTTCTTTTCACACCTGCATAAGAATGAATGGCTGCCGAAATTTTTTCAGGCGCGATTCCCAATTGCCTTGCTGCAGCAATGGCAGCAACAGCATTTTCAACATTGTGCAATCCCGGCATTTCAGAAGCAAGATCCCTGATAACAGTTGTGCTGTTGTTCCAGTTAAAATGATACTTGTGATTTTTTATTTTTATTTCAGAAGCTGAATAATCACAACCACCGTCCAACGAATAAGCTGCTCGCTTCAATTGCAAATCATCCAACGGAAGACCTTTTTTGAAAATTAATTTTCCTTCGGGCTTTAACTGTTGAGCGAAGAGACGATAAGAGTCTTCAAGAAATTTTTTATCTCCGTAAATGTCGAGATGATCAGCATCCATGGACGTGATCAGAGCAATGTCAGGGTGCAACGTGAGAAAAGAGCGATCGTATTCATCTGCTTCCACAACAAAAACCTGTTTGCCTGAATTACCTTTTCCAAGTAAAAGATTCGTGTGGTAGTTTTTAGAAATGCCACCGAGAAATGCAGTGCAATCGACACCGGAAGCCCTCAGGATGTGCGCTATCATGGAGGACGTAGTCGTTTTACCATGAGTTCCCGCAACTGCTATCGTAAAAGAATTTTCCGTAATCATTCCTAACACTTCAGAACGCTTCTTTACAGTAAATCCACTTGAGATGAAATAATTTAACTCAGAATGATCCTTTGGAACAGCAGGCGTGTAAACAACTAATGTATTGCGGATTGCGGATTGCGAATTGCGGATTGCCGGCGGAATGTTGCTGACCTCATCCGCAAAATGAATCTCAATTCCTTCGTCAATTAATTCATCCGTGAGGTCCGTGGAAGTCTTATCGTATCCTGCCACTTCTTTTCCCTGCGCGTTGAAATACCGCGCCAGCGCTGACATACCAATGCCACCGATGCCGATGAAATAAACGTTATGTATGTTTTTGAAAGTCACTGTTTTACTTAATCAGATTATATATTTCCTGTACAATTTTCTCCGCAGAATTTCTTAATGCCAGCTTTGAAATGTTCTCGCTCAATTGTTTCTTATGGTTTTCATCGTTGATCAATTCAATGGCTGCATTCACAAGTTTTTCCATTGCTTCTGAATCACTCACCAGTACAGCTGCATTTTTACTGACAAGAGCCATAGCATTTTTTGTCTGGTGGTCTTCTGCCACATTCGGTGACGGAACCAGGATAGCCGGCTTTGCAACCAGTGCCAGTTCCGAAACAGAACTTGCTCCGGCTCTTGATAACACAACATCAGCCACTGCATACGCTAAATCCATCCGTTGAATAAAATCAAATGCTTTGATTCCTTTATCTTCCAAATTATCTGTTACTGATTTTGCTTTTTGGAAAAATGATTTTCCTGTCTGCCAGATCAACTGAATATTTTTCTCTTCTATCAATTTCAATCCTGCCGCAATACTTTCATTCATTGTTCTTGCTCCCAGGCTTCCGCCAATTACAAGAATTGTTTTTTTCTCCGGCGATAACCCAAAGTGTTTCAATGCTTCTCCCCTTTTCCCATCCACGTTCTGAATGTCCTGTCTCACCGGGTTTCCTGTGATCACAATTTTTTCTTTCGGGAAATAATTGTCCATTTCATCGTATGCAACGCAGATCTTCTGAACTCTTTTTGACAAGATCTTATTCGTAATTCCTGCGTACGAATTCTGTTCCTGGATAAGCGAAGGAATTTTCATTGACGTTGCTGCGTAGAGCAATGGGGCACTTGCGTAACCGCCAACTCCTACTGCAACATTGGGTTGAAATTGTTTAATAATTTTTTTTGCTTTCATCACACTTGCAATCACTTTAAATGGAATCATCAGGTTGGATAACGTGAGCTTCCGTTGAATCCCGCTGATGTTCAATCCTTCTATCTTATATCCTGCCGCCGGAACTTTTTCCATTTCCATTCTTCCGTTCGCCCCGACAAACAAAATTTCATTTTCACTATTCTCTGCTTTCAATGCATTGGCAATGGCAATAGCGGGAAATATATGTCCGCCCGTTCCTCCACCGCTGATGATCACTTTTATCTTACGCTGCTGCAAGCTCTGCTCCTCCTTCTTTCTTTTCTTTCTCTACCTGTCTGCTTACGCTCAACACAATTCCGATCGCAATGCTGGTAAACCAAATCGATGTTCCTCCCATACTCAGCATGGGCAATGGCTGACCGGTGACGGGAAATAAATTCACCGCCACAGCCATATTGATCATCGCCTGGAATACAAGGCTGAACGTGCATCCCACAGCGAGCAATGTTCCGAACGCCATAGGGCTGTGTTTGAGAAACCGGATGACACGAAGAAACAGGAGTATGTAGAGGAAGATGATGAATATTCCTCCGAGTGATCCTTCTTCTTCGATGATAATGGCGTAGATAAAATCAGAATAAGGATGCGGCAGAAAATTTTTCTGCGTGCTGTGTCCCGGAAATTTTCCAACCAATCCTCCTGTTGCAATAGCAATCTTGGCTTGTTGTGTCTGGTAATTTCCCTGGTCATCTCCTTTGACAAAATTTTCAATACGCGCTATCCATGTCCCTACACGTCCTGAACTTTTTGACAACAACGCAATGCCGATAAAGATTGAAACGCAGACAACGCCTATCAATCCCATGATTAAAATATATTTCATGTTGATTCTCCCGATAAACATCAGGGCACAACATGTTGCAAACAATACAGCAGCCGTTGAAAAGTTTGCAGGCAATATCAAACCACAAACAATGATCACAGGCACCATGATCGGAATAAAAGCTGTTTTAAAATCCTTGATGTTTTCCTGTTTCCTTGACAGCATACGCGCTACAAACATGATCAGCGCAAGCTTGGCAAGATCGGAGGTTTGAAAAGACAAGTTGATACCCGGCAACGTAAGCCAGCGGCTCGCTTCATTCAGGTTTGTTCCCATGATGAGCGTTAGCGCAAGCAATGGAATCGCAAGCAGAAGAGCGATCTGTGACATCCGTGAATAGTACGTGTACTTCACCAAATGAGCAGCGTACATCAGCCCGATGCCAAACACCAGGATAAACAAATGCTTCATGAGATAATATTCCGTGTTCCCGCTTTTGTATCGGTAAGCAAGCGTTCCTGTTGAACTGTAAACAGCAACAAGCGAGAACAGCGACAGGAAAAAAACGATCATCCAGATAGTTCTGTCGCCTCTGAAATATTTATCAAGCCAATTCACATGCATCGAATTCTGTTTTTTAAAAATTACAATTTCGAATTGCGGTCCGCCTTAGGCGGATTCGGATTGACCCGAACCTAATTCGCAATCTCAAATCCGAAATCCGCAATGCTCTTATAGTGCTTTCACTGCCTTCTTAAACTGTCTTCCGCGGTCTTCGTAATTTTCAAAGAGGTCGAAGCTTGCACAGGCTGGTGATAACAACACCACGTCACCACTTTTGCCAATACGATATCCTTCTCTCACAGCTTCATCCGCCGAAGAAACTTCTACAATTGTCTCCACGACATCTTTGAATGTTTTCTTTATTTTCTTGTTGTCTTTACCAAGACAAATAATTGCTTTCACTTTTTCTTTTACAAGATCCGTAAGAAGTGAATAGTCATTTCCTTTGTCAACTCCGCCAAGGATAAGAACGACAGGTTTGTTGAAACTTTCCAGTGCATACCATGTTGAGTTGATGTTGGTTGCTTTGGAATCGTTCACGAATTCGATTCCGTGTACGTTGGATACATGTTCGAGGCGGTGTTCAAGACTGCGGAAATCAGAGAGGCTTTCCCTCACGATCTCTTTACGCAGATCAAGAACACGAGCCGCAATTCCTGCAGCCATGGAGTTGTAAAGATTGTGTTTGCCTTGTAGGGCTAATTCGTGAATGTTCATGGTATAGTGGTTTATGTTTGTTTGTATGTTCATTGTTTCGTCTTCAAGCCAGGCTCCTTTCGGAAGTTTTTTTTTTATGGAGAAGGGATACGACTGTGCTTTTATCGTGATGTCGGAGATATATTGATTTGTAATTTCATCGTCCAAACAATAGATGAATGCATCTTCCTCCGTTTGGTTCTGTGTAATTCTGAATTTGGAGTACACATAATTTTTTAAATCATCGTCATAGCGATCCAAATGATCCGGCGTGATGTTCGTGAGGATGGCGATGTCGCATTTGAATTTGTACATGCCGTCAAGCTGAAAACTGCTCAGCTCAAGCACGTAATAATCATGGTCCTGTTCAGCAACCTGGAGTGCAAAACTCTTTCCGACATTTCCACCAAGTCCTACATTCAGTCCTGCTTTCTGAAGAATGTGATACGTGAGCATCGTAGTCGTAGTCTTTCCGTTCGTACCGGTGATCCCGATCATCTTTGCTTTCGTATACCTTCCAGCGAATTCAATTTCAGAGATGACGGGAATGTTTTTTGAATTAATTTTTTTTACGATTGCAACTTTATCAGGAATTCCCGGACTTTTAATTACTTCATCAGCATTTGTTATTTTTTCTTCCGTATGTTTTCCTTCTTCAAAAGCAATCGAATATTTTAGTAACTGTTCTTTGTACTGATGAGCAATTTTTCCTCCGTCAGAAACGAATACGTCAAATCCCTTTTTCTGCGCAAGTACTGCTGCACCTATTCCGCTTTCAGCGGCTCCGAGTATGACGATGCGTTTGCTCATTACCTCAGTTTCAACGTTACAATTGTCATGATGGCCAACATGATTCCGATAATCAGGAAGCGTGTTACGATCTTTGATTCGTGATATCCCTTTTTCTGAAAATGATGATGCAACGGAGACATCCTGAACAAACGGTGCTCGCGTGCATACTCAATTCCGCGTCTTCTTTTTTGATATTTGAAATAACTGACCTGTAATACGACTGATAAGTTCTCAATAAAAAATATTCCGCAGAGAATCGGAATCAACAACTCCTTCCGGATTGCAATGGCGAATGTTGCTATGATTCCACCCAATGCAAGACTTCCCGTATCACCCATAAAAACCTGCGCCGGATATGCGTTGTACCATAGGAATCCCACGCACGCTCCCACAAATGCTCCGATAAAAACAACAAGCTCACCCGTGTTTGGGATGTACATGATGTTGAGATAATTCGCGAATACCACGTTGCCGGATACATACGCCAGTATTCCTAATGTTGATCCGATGATGGCTGAAGTTCCCGTTGCAAGTCCGTCTATTCCATCCGTGATGTTGGCTCCGTTTGAAACAGCGGTGATGATGAGAATGACAATAGGAATGAAAACAATCCACGCATATTTTTTATACCCCGGACCAATCCACGACAGCAACGATGCATAATCAAACTCATTGTTTTTGTAAAACGGAATGGTTGTTTTAGTTGCCTTTATTTTTTCAGGTGAATAGAGATAATTTTCATTCTTCCTGAGATCGTCTACAATGTTTTTTGTTTCACCGCGCACTACTTTGATCTCTTCAGAAGAAGCCATCTTCTCTCTCACCACTACATTTGGATTGAAATAAAAAACACAGCCGATAATAATTCCCAATCCAACCTGTCCGAGAATTTTAAACTTCCCTGCTAGTCCTGCTTTATCTTTTTTGAAAACCTTGATGTAATCATCAATGAAGCCGATCAATCCAAGCCACACGGTAGTTACAATCATGATGATGATGTACACATTCAGCAAGCGTGCAAACAACAAAGTAGGAATGAGAATGCCGGCAAGAATGATAAAACCTCCCATGGTTGGAGTTCCCTGTTTTGCTTTTTCTCCGTCCAATCCAAGGTCGCGCACAGTTTCTCCGATCTGTTTCTTTCTCAGGTATCGGATAATTGTCCGGCCGAAAACCATCGACACCATCAGTGAAAGGATAACTGCACAAGCCGCCCTGAACGAGATGTATTGAAACACTCCCGCTCCCGGAAAATTGAATTCTTTATGCAGATAACCGAACAAGTAGTACAGCATCGTCAGTCCATTTTTTTAAACATCTCCTGGAGAATTTCTTTGTCATCAAAAGGCGTTCGCACTCCTTTTATTTCCTGGTATTTCTCATGACCTTTTCCTGCAACCAAAATGACATCTCCGGGCATAGCCAGTTGCACGGCTGCTTTGATTGCTTCTTTCCTGTCAACGATCGAAATTGTTTTCATCACTTCACCCGGACCGATTCCACGTTCCATCTCATGAATAATTGCTGTCGGATCTTCTGAACGGGGATTGTCGGACGTAAGAATTACTTTATCACTCAGCTCACAGGCAATCTTCGCCATCATCGGACGTTTACTTGAATCACGATCTCCTCCGCAACCAACTATTGTGATTACTCGACCATGTCCTGTACTTACATCGTGAATCGTTGACAATACATTCTGCAATGCGTCCGGAGTATGTGCGTAATCAACCACTCCAATGATTTTCTTTTTTGACGTGACAAAATCAAAACGACCTTCAACAGGATTCAACATGCTGAGATTCGTCAACACGTTCATCTTATCTTCTCCGAGCAACACAGCTGTTGCATATGCTGCCGTGAGGTTGTAAGCGTTAAAACTGCCCACGAGTTTGCAATGCACTTCATGTCCGTCAAGGTTCAGAATCAATCCTGAAAAATGATTTTCAATCAACTTGCATTTGTAATCGCTCATCGATTGCAAACTGTATGTATACTTTTTTGATGATGAATTTTGCAGGATGATCTTCCCATTTTTATCATCGGAATTGCTCAGTGCGAAAGCTTCTCCGGGAAGTGCATCAAAAAATTTCTTTTTTGCTTTCAGGTATTCAGCAAACGTTTTATGATAGTCGAGATGATCGTGCGTGATGTTGGTAAAAACTCCTCCCGCAAACTGCAATCCTTCGATGCGTTTCTGTACGACAGAATGCGAACTGACTTCCATGAAGCAATGCGTACACTCTTCATCCACCATTGCGGAGAGAAGCGCATTAAGTTGTATCGGATCAGGAGTAGTATGTGTGGCGGGAATCACCTGGTCGTTCACCTGGTTCTTCACGGTTGACAACAATCCTGCACCGTGACCAAGTGATCTGAAAAGTTTGAAGAGCAGCGTGGCAACAGTTGTTTTACCGTTCGTGCCTGTAATACCAACTAGTTTTAATTTCTCTGAAGGATTGCCATAAAAATTAGAGGCAACATGAGCCAACGCAACAGCACTGTCGCTAACACGCACGTAGGTGATTCCTTCAGCGAGTACTTT
Organism: Bacteroidota bacterium; assembly: GCA_043742705.1. Lineage (GTDB taxonomy): Bacteria > Bacteroidota > Bacteroidia > AKYH767-A > 2013-40CM-41-45 > JAPLDA01. The sequence goes on along the minus strand of JAYTXY010000198.1, from coordinate 3,232 downwards.
TGGAAGCTGTTCACACACAATGGCAACTGCACCTTTTTCAATAACAGCATTGATGTATTGATGACCATCAACCTGGATTCCTTTCACGGCAATAAACACGCTTCCTTCTCTTGCTTTGCGTGAATCAAAGCAGACATCGCTCACGAAAATCTCTGTAGATCCCACTACATCGAGAATTCCTGTTTTATAAATGATGTCTTTTAAAATTTTCATCAGCTTAATTCAATCGTAATTTGTTGTCCGCGTTGAATTTTTGTTCCAGCATCAATGGACTGGCGCGACACCACTCCTTTGCCGCTTATCTTTACCCTTAGTCCGGCATTTTCAAGAATGTACAATGCATCGCGTGCTCCCATTCCAACTACATTCGGAACTGCACCTAAGGATATTTTTCGTTCAGAAAATCTTACAGCATTAGGAGTTGCACTCGTTGAAACCCACGAAGCATCATTGTTTGAAGAGATGACGCCCACATTCAATTGCGCCAATACTTTTTTCAGATCTTTCTGCGCTCCCGATTTTGCAAGCGGCATGCTTTCGATCAGAGAATCTTTTACAGGAATGGTATCGTGCATTTCCATGTTGTTGGAATAGACCTTATCAGAAATTTCCTTGAAGATTGGAGCAGCTACAGCTCCACCGAAATACACATCGTTGGAAGGAGCATATACTACCACCATGCACGAATATTTGGGATGATCAGCAGGAAAATATCCTACGAACGAAGCCTGATAAGTGCGATGACCTTTGTCGTAACCGAATTTAGGAGCAGCGATTTGGGCAGTTCCCGTTTTACCCGCAATTTTGTAACAGGATTTGTTCAGTGAAGAAGCCGTTCCGTTCTGAACAACTCCTTCCAGTAATTTCCGTGCTTTTGAAATGGCAATTGGAGAAGCGATGGAGTCTTTAATAATTTCTGTAGAAAATGATTTTACAACTCTACCATGATACTGTTCTTCACGCACAAACTTTGGTCTTACCATTCTCCCGTTGTTGGCAATCGCATTATAGAACGTGAGCATCTGCAGCGGAGTAATTTTCGCTTCATAGCCGATGGAAATCCATGGAAGCGAAACTGCCGACCAATCTTTGTCTTTTACATCTTTGATTCTTGGCAAACCTTCTCCTTCAATTTGTAATCCGAGTGGTTGATCGAGACTAAATTTTTTCAGCTGATCAATAAAATCCTGTTGATGCTTGCAATACGCCTGGTAAATTATTTTCGAAATGCCCACGTTGGAAGATGCTTCAAATGCTTGTGCAACGGAAAGTTTGCTCGCTTTCGGAGCGTGTGAATCTTTCATCGGCTGACCGAAATAAGAGTACTCGCCATTGCCCACATTCACGGAATCATTCGGATCCACCAAACCATCATCCATCGCTGCAAGCAGCGAGGCCATCTTCATCGTTGAACCGGGTTCCGATGCTTCTGCAATCACATAGTTGAAATCTTCAATGTAATTTCCTTCTATCGTTCTTGATAAATTGGCGATGGCTTTTATTTCTCCCGTTGCCACTTCCATCAACACAGCGCAGCCGTGATCTGCATTGTGTTCGCGCAGATGATCTTCGAGTGCATGTTCCGCAACATCCTGAATGTTTACATCGATGGTGGTGATGATGTCGTTTCCGTCTTTCGGTTCTATTTCATCCTTGTCGTTGATCGGAATCCAGATGCCGCCGGAAATTTTTTGCATCAATCGCTTTCCGCTGATCCCCCTCAACTCCTTGTCAAATGCAGCTTCTATCCCGACAGGTTTTACTTCGCGCATGTAACCAATCGTTCGCATCGCAAGCAACTTGAACGGAAGTTCCCGCACATTCCTGTTTTCAACGAGTAAGCCTCCTCTGTATCTTCCAAGACGGAAAAGCGGAAATGTTTTCAGCTTTTGCAATTCAGGAAAATGAACACTGCGCTGAATAAGATAATAGCGCTCGCCTTCAGAACGAGCTGCTTTCAAATCTTGTTTGTATTGCTGTTTCGAGCGGTCGTTAAACAATGTTGAAAGTGCCTGCGCCAGTGAATCCACGCTGTCGTTGAACACATCGCTCGTCAAGCCATCAGCGACCATATCCATCCGCACATCATAAATCGGAACAGACGTTGCAAGCAAACTGCGATCGTCAGCGAAAATATTTCCGCGTGACGCTTCAATGTTTTTGTAGTCAGTCGTGAGGCTGTCGGCTTTCTGTTTCCAATAACTTCCCTGGACAAATTGAATCCTGAAAATCTGCACGGTGATGGCAATCCCGAAAAGGCAGATGGTGAGGAAGACCAAACGAATCCTCCACATAATATCTTTTTTCACTTCCATCGATTGTGTTTGTGTTGTTCTTATTCTTTACTCCTACTTCCCACTATCCCTGCCTCAGTATTCCTGTTTTATTTCTCCTTCTCTTCTCTTACAATGATTCTCTTTGGCGGCTCCAGCGGTTCTTTGATTTGCATATACTCTACTGCTTTCGCCACTTCTGACGGTTTGCTGCGGTTCATCACTTCTGATTCCGTATAAATAAATTCAGCGCGCTTGTCTTTCAGCTCCACTTTTATTTTATCAATCTTCCTGATCGTGCTTTCAGCATAGTAACTGTTGCCGATGTAAAACATAATGAGGAGCGTGACGAAAAGAATGAACGGCATTGCCCGTACAATCTGGTTCCGGTCAAAGACACCGAAGACTCCCATGAAGCGGATAAAATTCCGCGCAGGTTTTGACGACCGCTTCTTTTTAACCGGAGCCTCTTCTTCCGGTTCGGGTTGTTGCTCTTCTCTTATCTTATTTTCAGCCATGATCAGATGCGTTCTGCAATTCTCAACTTTGCACTTCTTGCTCTTGGGTTTCTAATAATTTCTTCTTCTGAAGGAAGAATCGGTTTTTTAGTGACTGACTTAAAAGGAATCCCTGCGAAATTTCCATACAGATCCTTTTCAACTTCTCCTTCAAATTTTCCTTTGGCAATAAAATTTTTCACAAGACGATCTTCCAGCGAGTGATAAGAAATTACGACCAGTCGTCCGCCTTTCATAATGATGTCGGGACACTGAAGCAACAACTCTTTCAAGGCACCTAACTCGTTGTTTACTTCAATGCGCAACGCCTGGAAAACGCGTGCGTAGTATTGATTCTCCATTCCGCGATCTGCACAGCTTTCTATCGCTGATTTGAATTCGTTGATCGTTTTGATTTGCTTTTGCTTTCTTGCTTGCAAAGAAAATTACAGAAGCAAGAAA
>JAYTXY010000197.1:0-8405 GCA_043742705.1 Bacteroidota bacterium | reverse complement strand
GTTCCCAATCCGAATCTACCGCTGTCTGTCAATATTCCTTTAGAAGATAAATCGAGCGTAGCATCATCATGAAAGACAATATCTCCTCCCAGAGGTTGTAAGTTTAGTCTCCAAAAAATATAGTTGAGCGTAAGTGAAGAACGTTTGCGTGCCTGGATTCCCTGGTAGTCTAACACAACGTTATCAGACTTTGGTCCGAACATAGCAATGCCGGATCCTTCATTAAGACTGATTTCTGAATGAGGATCAGATAGCGGACGTGTTACATGAAATGTCGCATCAGGATTTTTTTCGTTGATACCAACGTTGCCGCCCGGCATTACGGTAACTCGTTCAATGGAAGATGAGCCAGAGGTAGAGGAGATCTCTTCAAACACAGAAAAACTTCCGTCCCTGGATAACACTACATTGTCATTCACGTGTCCGATTGCCCAGCCGGTGTTATTGTTTGTAACAGCCGTGTTCGAAAGAGATAATGCAGTTTTGCTCGCTAGATCGTATTCTTTTAATCCCAATAAATAATGATCATCAACTAATCCAAGCGACATGTGGCCTGTTCCTTCTTCAATAAATAACCGGTCCTTTCTCGTACTTCCGATTTTTTCCTGGATACTGAAACCAGGTACATCGTCAGTTGCTCTTACCATGATGCAATATTTTTTTGATCCGTCAGAAGAAGTCATTGAAATCATTTCATCGTGACCACCATCTTCTCCCTTAATACCAAGCGGTGATTCAGGGGCTGTGTCACCAATTCCTAATCGTTTTCTTGCACCGGGAGCTGATTGGTAAATCGTCAAACCGTCATCCGTTTTGCTGATGTAAGAATCAATCAGGTTGTAGAACTGATCGTCTACATATTTTTTTGTTGCAGGATTGTAATCCAGGGAAGGAGTGAAGGTTGATGAATTATCTTTCGATAAATAATCAGAAAGTTTTTTTCCTCCATCAACTAAATTTCCACTGGCATTAAGAATCGCAATGTCATTGACAGTTGCTCCTGAAACTTTATCTGCCTTGCTATTCCATGTTGCCTTTTCAGTATCCGTAACAAAGCGATGAGTCGAATTCTGTGTAATGTTTGATGGATCACTTACAGTATTGTCTACGTATTGTTTTGTTGCTGCACCTAATGCTAAGGAAGGATTTGCATTCAGAATCAGGTTGCCTGTCATTGTTCCTCCTGAGAGATTCAGTTTTGTTACATCATGAAATCCGTCAACATATTGTTTAGTTGCAGCGCCTAAAGCAGTGGAAGGATTTGCATTGAGTAACAAGGTTCCTGTAAGCGTTCCTCCTGCGAGATTCAGTTTTGTCACATCATGAAATCCGTCAACGTATTGTTTCGTAGCAGCGCCTAATGCAGATGTTGGATTCGCATTCAGAATGAGATTTCCGGTTAAAGTGCCTCCTGTGAGATTTAGTTTGGTTGATGCAATATCATCGACATACTTTTTTGTTGAAGGATTATAGTTTGATGAAGGAGAATAGATAACCGCGTTGTCTTTTGAAAGATAATCTGAAGGTAATTTACCACTATCTAATAAGTTTCCGCTGGAGTTTAGTGTTGCAAAATGTCCGCTTGTTGCACCGATAACTTTATCAGCTTTTGAAGAAAGTTTTGTGTCTGCATCATTACGCAGTTCAACAAGTGCATCCTGAACATTTGTAGCAGTCAAATCTCCGCTCGGTATAAAAATGACAGCAGTTGCGTCAACCGGAGCGCTTGAGTTATCAATTTTCTGCCAAACACTTCCATTGAAAACTGCCCAGTCACCGGTTTGCCAGTCGCTGATGCCATCAAGCGTTGTAATCGTAGAAGATCCGCCCGGTGGTACGATTACAGTGTAGTAGCGGTCTTTTCCTCCCGCACCGCTTGTCAACGGGGGATCATTCGCCACCGCATTCCACGTGCCCTTGAAAGTTACTGAGCCGGGAGTTGAGCCAACAATCTTACTCCAGCTTGAACCATTGAAGATAGCCCAGTCGCCAATCTGCCAATCACTAACACCATCAAGAGTTACATTCTCAGACGGGTTAGTGTTTGCTGTTGTTACGACATAGTAAAATCCTTTTGTACCAACGCTGCTTTGAAGATCAGGGTCGTTGTGATCAGCGTCCCATGTTCCTTTGTATATGACTGCCCCTGGAGCTGTTTCTTCTGCATACAGTGCATAAGGAACACTCAGCATTTGTTGTGTTCCCATGTCAACATAACTGCTTCCGCCCGATGCATCCATTTCAACCTGCATGAACACACCTCCAATTTTCCCCCATGCACTTGGATTAAAAGGTCCGGGAGCGGTACTACCTAATGCGGTATAAGGAGTTCCATGTCCGATGGCAACGGAGAATAATCCAAGTTCATTCGTGGTTGCACTCTGAAGTTCGCTGTAAACTATAGTTCCGTTTGGAGTTGAATCATGAACTGTGAAGCGCAGTGAAATATTCTGATTCGTGATCAGGTTTCCGAATTGATCACGCGCGACTGCCTGGTAAGAAACAGCGTGTGCTGCCTGCGCATACGTGTTTACATTACTGAAAACAAGAAGAGCTGTCACACAGATCATCCATACATGATGTTTGTAGTTGTTGCGTTTCATGGTGTGTTGTTTTATGAGGATTTTTTTTTTGATATATTTTTTCAATTTCCTTTGAAGACGTAAGTTTTCAGTGTTCAATTTTAATCAAGCAAAAGGTGCTTCCTTCACAGTTGAATAGGATCACCTGGTGCTGCAATGGAAGCACCCGCAAAGGGCTCATCTATATATGTATTCAAGACTAACAAAGATAATTTTCTTTTCGGAGCATCAAAACGGAAAATTGGCGAATGAACGATGGAAGTATTATTCTTTCGCGAGATGAATGAAAGTGTAGATTTACACTCCAATTACGGGCAAATATGTTCTAAAATGGAAAGCAAAGATCCTTTACATGGCAAAACATTGGAAGCGATTCTGATTTACCTTGTCGACCAGGTAGGATGGAAGGAATTGAGTGTATTAATTCCTGTCAATTGTTTTAAAAATAATCCGAGTGTAAAATCGAGTTTGACATTTCTTCGCAAAACTCCGTGGGCGAGGAGGAAAGTAGAAGAACTATATATTCATTTGCTTCGGTAATTAGTTCATCGGTTCATTAGTTATTAGTTATTGCTCCTTGATTCTTATATCTCCTATCTAATCTATGTCCACAAACGAACTCATCATAGCGCAAACAAAAAAATGGATCGTTGACGTAGTCGTTGGTTGTAATTTTTGTCCGTTTGCTGCTAAAGAAGTTAAGCGCGGAAGCATTCACTACGAAGTAATTTCTGATGCAGCAGAAGAGAGCATTCTTCAGACGCTTCAGAAAGCATTTCGAAAATTGGATTCTGATGAGAACATTGAAACTACTTTGTTAATTCTTCCGAACGGTTACGAAGATTTTCTTTCCTATCTTGATTTGCTGGAGGAATCTGAAATATTTTTAGAAGAAGAAGGATACGAAGGTGTATATCAGTTGGCGAGTTTTCATCCGGAGTATTTATTTGAAGGCTCTGATCAGAACGATCCCGCCAATTATACCAACCGTTCACCGTATCCGATGCTGCACATTTTACGGGAAGAGAGTGTGACAAAAGCTATCGACAGCCATCCTGATTCGGAAAGTATTCCGCAGTATAACATTGAGTTCGCTAAACAAAAGGGACTTATGCACATGCAGTTGTTGCGCGAAGCATGCATGAAAATTTTATCCTGACAACTGCGTGTTCATTCTGAATTTTTAAGATACTGTTCAGCGCGTTGTTTGTCATCTGCTGATAACAATCCGGAGTTTAGAGCCTTCTTAAGATACTTTCTTGCCATACTCAGATCATTCAGGTGATAAGCAAGAAAACCGATGTTTACTTCTGTCATTGCATCATCCGGTGATAAATTGTCTGAACGTAAATAAAGTGTTAGCGCTTTTTTCAGGAAGTCGGTCGATTGAGTTTCTGAACTTTTTGAAAGCCCGATATATGCCTGCGCACAACCGAGCAATGAAGTTTCATCGTTGGGATCTATTTTCAATCCTTTCTCAAAATTCGAAACAGCTGTTTTGTAATTCTGCAGTTGAAGAAATACCATTCCTGCTCCCGAGTAAGCCGGACTGTATTCCGGATTTTTTCGTTGCGCTTGTGTGAACTGATCAATTGCTTCGTTCATAAGAGTAAAGGTTCTGACAGAATCTTGTTCTCCCATCGCCTGGTAATAATAAATGTCTCCAAGCAATTCCATCCCTTTATAGCTTTCGTCTTTATTTTCCCTGCAACGCAACGCACGTTTTTCCGCAATTGCATACCGACCGACTCCGAGATAATAAGATCCCGCTATGTAATCGTTGTTCACTTCACTATAATCAAATTTTTTATAAAACGGATTGAGAATTTTGTTCAGTGAATTTGAAAACGTAGAAGATGGAAGTGGAGATGCAGCAGTGAAAATATCTTCCCGCGTAAATGAATCTGTCTTTTCATACACCGCTGCAACAGCATCTACATACGTCATTGCAAACAGCGTATCATTGAATAAGTATCGATGCAATGCTCCGAATTGCGGGCGATAAATCACGGCATAATCAAAATGATAGATGCTGTCAAGTTCTGCAAAAGCCTGTGGAGAATTTGCTCCTCTGAAAAATTTTGAAAAAAAGTCAGGAGTAAAAATATCAAGATCGCGCAGATCGATGAAGGTTTTAAAATCAGGCTGAAGTTTCCATAACAGGTAAGAAGAAGTCAGGTAATCTGAAAAGCACTTTTTATTTTGAAGTCCATGTGATGAAATATAATCTGCTGCTCCGGAAGGATGAAAAGTACTTAGCATTTCCAATCCGAAACGATCTCTGCTTTTTGTCCATTTGTAATATGTGTTTGATACGATCAGTGTATAGATTCCGATTCCGGAAATAATAATTGCTGCAGTTGTTTTTGTTGAGGAGAAAATAGTTGCTCGCTTTTCGGAAATCCTCAGTAAGAATTGTTCTGTTACGGAAACAAAAAGAAGAAACAGGATGAGCATAAAAAACACAATGTTCCTGTAGGCTGTCAGTGCGAGATAAAGAAATGCAAGAACAGTAAGCAAATATCCGACTCCATATTTATCAAGCAATGGAATGAATGATTTGTTTTTCTGTTTTCGGATGACTGCAAAAATTCCAAGGAGAACAATTGCAAAAATTACAAAAGTGATGTACGCTTCTTTTTTCCAATAATCGGGCGATGAGAATGAAAGCAACTCAGTCGTGTATTTATTCTCGTACACCTGGCTGAGAATGTTGAACGGTTTTGTAAACAGTTTTATTCCGTTCGGATTGACAGCAACCGATGCAATCGATCCAAGGGTGATCAATAACAACTGCATTGGATTTTGATTTGCTGAAGAAAGTTTTTTCGTTCGTGAAAGTCGTTGTTCAATCCATGCTGAAATGGTAAAGATGAGCAGCAATACAATTCCGATTCCAAATGCTTCATGCAGGTTTGCCCAGATCAACTGAAACGGAATCAGCAGATAAATTTGCTTTGAAGACTGCTTCCTGTTTTTCATCAACAGGAATAAAAAGATAACCGTGAATAAATGACTGATCATTTCCGGTCGTCCGATCATTCTATATTCCATTGCGACAATGGAAATGATAAAAGAGATAAACAGTGAAGCATAGAATGTGGATTCATTTTTTTCAGCAGAAGAAAATGAACGAAACAATTTCGAGAGGCGAACCAGAAAAAAGAAAAGTAGGCAGCTCACAAACGCCTGAATGATGAAGACTGATTCCGGTCCTGATATTTTTGAAATCAGTGCAAGCAATACTTCAAATCCCCATTTGATGTTTATCCATTCTGCTCCGGAAAATGTGAATGAGAAAATATCAACGTGAGGAACACTGTGATGCTGAAGAATCCATTCGCCCGTTCTGATCTGCCACCAGAGATCAGGCTCACGAAGGTTTTTGATGCTGAAGGCAATCGCAATCATGCAGCAGATCAGCATGACTGATCGTTGCAGCAACTTATTTCGGAAAAGCAGCTTCGTTTCTTCTTCGGTTATTTTTTTGTCATTCAGCATCGCGTCCTCAATCCGGTGAAAGTATCAATTTAACCATGCGTTTTAGGACAATCTTCTTTATTTTTATTCATGGTTCATCGCTGAAATCTAATTTTAATCCCTGTTTGCCTTTCCAGTCGGAATCCTGTAAGTTTGTAAACTGTGGAAAGAAGGAATACGTTTTTTCCTGCCACTGTTTTTATGAAAGAAACTTCCGTTAAAATGAAAAAAGAAATTGGCTTTGAAGACTTTCGGAAGGAAGTGCTGGAGGATTTTCGTATTGTATCGGAAAGCCGCCATGCAAGCCTTGTTGGAAGAAAGGAAGTGCTAACAGGAAAGGCCAAGTTCGGGATTTTCGGTGACGGAAAGGAAGTCGCACAAGTTGCCATGGCAAAAGTTTTCCGTGAAGGCGATTTTCGTTCAGGCTATTACCGCGACCAGACATTTATGTTTGCAATCGGTGCATCTTCCGTTACGGAATTTTTTGCGCAGTTGTATGCAAACCCTGATGTGACTGCGGAACCGTCTTCTGCGGGACGCTCAATGAACGGACATTTTTCAACACGAAGTTTAAATGCTGATGGTTCATGGAAGGATTTGACAAAGATTAAAAATTCTTCCTCTGATATTTCCCCGACAGCCGGACAAATGCCGCGCCTGCTCGGGCTGGCTTACGCATCGAAACTCTTTCGTAATAACGAAGCGCTGCATGAGTTTACAACATTCAGCAACAAAGGCAATGAAGTTGCCTTCGGAACCATTGGCGATGCAAGTACTTCAGAAGGTTTGTTCTGGGAAACAATCAACGCAGCCGGTGTTTTACAGGTGCCAATGGCAATTTCAGTTTGGGATGATGGTTATGGAATTTCTGTTCCGGCAAAATACCAAACTACGAAACAAAATATTTCAGAAATATTAAAAGGTTTTGAGCGGAATGAAAAAGGCGAAGGCTTTGCAATATACAGAGCGAATGGCTGGGACTATCCTGCACTTTGCGAGATGTATGAAAATGGAATTGCAATTTGCCGCGAGCAACACGTTCCCGTTTTGTTTCATATCCGTGAGATGACGCAACCGCAAGGTCATTCTACTTCGGGTTCACATGAACGTTACAAATCAAATGAACGTCTTGCCTGGGAAGAAGAATATGATTCCATGAAGAAGATGCGTGAATGGATCATCAGTTCAGCGATTGCAACGGCAGAAGAGTGTGGCCAAATCGAAGCAGATGCAAAGAAGTACGTGAGCGATTGCAGGAAAAAAGCGTGGGATGCTTTCATGACTCCGATCAAAGAAGAAATTAAAATAGTATCTGCATTCTTTACTTCTCTTGCTCAACAAAGCAACCAGCCTTCTTCAATTGAAAAAGTGAAGTCAGAATTAGAAAGCACACTTGAGCCTGCGCGAAGAGAAATTGTTTCTGCAATTAAAAAAGTTTTTCGTTTGGTTCGTGGTGAAAACTCATCCGCAAAAGATGAACTGGTAAATTGGTTGAATGATTTCGATAAACTGAATTACGACCGTTATAATTCCACACTACACAGTGAATCACATGAGTCAGCATTAAATGTGAAAGCTGTTCCTATTCAGTTCAACGATGATTCAATGGTTGACGGAAGAGAAGTGCTGCAGGCAAATTTCGATGTGTTGTTTTCCAACAATCCGTTAGTCGTTGCATTCGGAGAAGATCTTGGGAGAATCGGTGACGTGAACCAGGGATTTGCAGGATTGCAGGCAAAACATGGTGAGATCAGGATAACCGATACAGGAATCCGCGAAGCAACAATCACAGGACAAGGAATTGGTCTTGCTATGCGGGGCTTACGTCCGATTGCGGAAATTCAATACCTCGATTATATTTTTTATGCCATTCAAACGCTGAGTGATGATCTCGCTACGTTGCAATACAGAACAAAGGGCGGACAAAAATCTCCTGTCATCATACGCACACGCGGACATCGTCTCGAAGGTATCTGGCACAGCGGCTCACCAATGGGAATGATCATCAACGCAGTTCGCGGCATTCATGTGCTCGTTCCGCGGAACATGACGCAGGCTGCAGGATTTTATAATACGATGCTTGCAAGTGATGAACCTGCTATCATTGTTGAATGTCTGAATGGTTATCGTCTCAAGGAAAAACTTCCTTCCAATTTAGGAGAGTTTAGAGTTCCGATTGGAGTTCCTGAAGTGATCACTGAAGGAAATGATATTACTCTTGTCACATACGGTTCCTGTGTCCGCATTGCAGAAGAAGCGTGCAAACAATTAATGGAATTAGAAGTTTCTGTTGAACTTATCGATGTGCAAACGTTGTTGCCGTTCGATCGTCATCACAGAATT
>JAYTXY010000196.1:0-20723 GCA_043742705.1 Bacteroidota bacterium | reverse complement strand
TTTTTTCCCTTTGTATTTTTTCAGCAGCGGCTTTATTGCATCCGCCCAGTTAGTTTTAGCAGCCATATCGAATTTATTTAAACCGATAAAATTAGAAACAGTTTAGGATTTGAGAAATTGTTTATCCTTTATTAACGAGGCAGTAAATCGCGCTATCCAAAAACTTTCCATCATAGAAATAATTTTCTTTGAAATGCGCTTCCTTCTTAAAGCCTGCTCGTTCAAGTAATTTAATGGATGGTTCGTTTTCCGGGTTTACATTGGCTTCGATGCTGTGAAGATTCATCTTCCCGAATCCGAAATCAACGACAGCTTTCATGGCTTCCGTCATGATTCCTTTCCGCCAATGATCAGGATGCAGCAAGTACCCGATTTCCGCTCTGTAATGTTCCTTTTCCATCCGCCAGTAACCAATTGTTCCGATAAGAATATTATTCCCCCCGGTTGTAATACCCCATGCGATTCCACTTTTTTCCAAAAAAGAATCTTCCATTCTCTTGATTAATTGCAACGCTTCATCATGCGATTCCATTCTCTTTCGATCGAGAAACCGCATGGTCCTTTCATCTGAACGTATATTAAAAACAGATTCAGCATCATCGTTTGTAATTCTCCTGAGTATTAATCTCTCAGTATGAATAGCAGGTACATCAATAAGAGGAAATTCCAGCATGCTTGAACTTTTACAGGATAAAGTTAAATGAATTAAATAACCTGTAGCTGCTCACGAAATAATAAAGCGGCATAGATGTAGATTATTTCTCAAAGCATCTTGTAATATTTATTTTCCTTTAGCCATTTGGTGGATTTGTTTTCAAAATGAAAACGATAACCAGCTGACAATGTCACGACAAAAAAATTGCTCGATAAATTGATTGCTGAATTGCTGTTGAATGTCTGATCATTTATGATGTTTAGAATCAAGAAGAATCTCTTGCTGTTAAATCCTAAAGAACCTCGCAAATCACTTGCTAATGAAAAATAAAACGGGTGCGTTTCATTCCGCTGCTCAAACATGCATGTTCTCCATTGCGGTTCAGCAGCAAGTGTTACAAGAAGGTTTACAAAAAAGCGCTTGAACACCACAAGATTTCCGGCTCCACCGATTCCAACTGAAACGCCTGTCACATCAATGCCATTCAGTGATTGATAATCCTTAAAAACTTCTTTCGCGTAATACGGAATGAGTCCACTCCCCGATCTTATTTTGCTGAAGTAGAAATTCCCATTTACTACCCAGGATATCGCTGACTTCAATTGTCGATACGATCCATAGTAAGCTGAATTGTAGGAGAATTTTTTATGATTGAGAAAATAGAATCCTTTTACTTTCAGATTCCTGCTGCTCATGCTTTCGTCTTTATGAAAGTTCACGGTGTCCGTCAGATTTTCTCTGAAGCCAAAAGTATTTGCATCGTAAAATCCGCTGTAGTTTCTCCACGAAGCTTCCAATACCAGTTTGTTTCCCTTTAGTTGAAAGGAGATGTTTGTGTTTTTAGAATTCCCTTTTGACGTATCAGACTGACTCGTCTTCACACCGAATGCAAAAAACAATTTGTCATAATTTAAAATTAGTCCTGTAACTGTTTTACCATTGGTATTCCAGTCGATGCTGCTCGCTGTTCCGGTTTTTTCAGGATTGAGTTTTTCGATTTTAACGTTGTTGTTGCGGAACGCTTCATAAATTCCTATTCCCAGCAAGTCAGGATATTTAAGATAGTAAGTAGTGTCCTGTTGTGCTGAAGCAGTAATGCTAAGAAAAAAAAGAAAACCGGCAGAAAGAAATCCTGCCGGTTTGAATAAAAAAATAAATTTGATTTGCTTCATAGAAAAATAATCAGCAATTCTCTTTGCTATTTCTGCGCTGTCTCTATCAACAGCTTTTTCATTTTCGACACAGGACCCGGACAATGTTGGCTATGACAGGAAATGCAGGCATTTACAAGGTTGTTGTAATTCTCAACAAGATCGGCCTGCGTGGAACCTTTGAATTCATTGAGCGACTGCAGGTAACCTGTTGCAAACGGATCGAAACTGGGATTCTTAGTTGTTGAATCTGTTGGCTTCGCAGTATAAATCGAAAGAAACTCTTTCGGAAAATTGTTCCCTAACTTTTTCGCAAGAACATTTTTTCGAGCTGCCGCTGCATGATCATACATTTTTCGCATCAACAGCGAGAGCTCACTTGAACCGTTTGGATTCATATCTCCCGGAGTTTTACATACAACACCAGACTGAACAGGTTTACTCTCTGTCAATCGGCTTGCACACATGATCAGCAAAAATAGGAAAACAGTAACGGAAATTTTACTCATTGTAAATCAACACTCCTGACGCTTCGAACGTTGTACTTTTTTCCGACTGCTTTATATTTTCAATTTCCGCTTTGCTTTTTCCCGCATCTTCAGCATAATGTTTAAGCTCAGCTACAGTAGTTTCCTGTTTGGTTGCAGTACCCTGCATTACAACCGTTTTTCCCGCTGCATCTTTAGGAACAAAAAAAGCGTAGTCTTTAAAACGCACTTTCATTTCTTTTCCGTTGCCAATATCAATGTTCATCCAACAGCCTTTCCGCTGACAGACTTCTTTTATTTTTCCCTTTATTTTAACATCCATTGATTCCTTGTTCGCCATCTTTTCATTTAGCGTAGCTGCATCAATTGCATACGAAGCATTAATTTTCGCACCGTAAGATGAAGTTTTATCTTTGCTTTGAGCAAATACTGCTGAGCCTAACAATGTAAAGGACACAACACAAATAAGCGATACTATTTTTTTCATGGTCATTTAAATTTTTCGTAAAAGTACAAAACAGAAATCAATCTGACACATGCTGATAGCCCTCCATTGATGTATTTATTATGCACCATCAGACCCTCTAAAACATGCGATTATGATAGAAAAATCAACGCTCGACTTCCTCAAAACCGTTAAGAAAAACAATAACAGAGAGTGGTTCGACAAAAACAAGGAAAAATATCTCGCTGCAAAACAAAATATTGACGTGATGACGCACGCACTCATCAAATCATTTTCAGGGTTCGATAAAAAACTTGTCGGACTGAAAGCAAAAGATTGTGTGTTTCGTATTTACCGTGATGTGAGATTTTCAAAAAACAAAGACCCGTACAAAAGTAACATGGGCTGCGCCATCAGTCCTGGCGGGCGCAAAGCGGAAGAAGCCGGATTTTACATTCACATTGAACCGGGAAAATCCTTTCTCGCTGGCGGACGCTGGATGCCGTCTTCAGATCACCTGAAAAAAATCCGACAGGAAATTGATTACAATGGAAAGCAACTTCATAAAATTCTTTCCGATAAAAATTTCAAAAAATATTTCGGCAAGATGGATGAAAGTGATGAGTATAAACTTTCGCGTCCGCCGAAAGGATATGACAAAGAGCATCCGGATGTCGAACTATTAAAACTGAGCAGTTACATAGTCTGGCATGAATACAATGACAAAGATCTTACGTCAAAAAGTTTTCTTAAGAAAATTATGAAAGGCGCAAAAATCATGAAACCGTTTCTGGATTTTCTGAACACGGCAGTTAGTTGAGTTCTTAGTTCAAAGTTCAGAGTTAACGGCTTTGAACTCGAAACTAAGAACTTTGAACTATAGTTTCAATTCAAGTCCGATCGGACAGTGATCACTTCCCATTACATCCGGATGAATGGTTGAATTGGCAACAAGATCGCGCGCTTCTTTTGAAATCATGTAGTAGTCAATTCTCCAGCCGACATTTCGTTCGCGCGCGCGCGTGATCTGATCCCAGTATGTGTATTGATTCGCTTCTTTGTTGTATTCTCTGAAAATGTCAACATAATCCATTTCGATAATTTTATCAATCCATGCTCGTTCAATTGGAAGAAAACCGGATGTTCTTGCATTTTCTTTCGGGCGGGCGAGATCAATTTCTTTATGAGCAGTGTTATAATCACCGCAAATAATAATATTCTTCTTCTGACGCAGCTCTTGAGTACGTTTGAAAAGCTGATCATAAAAATCAAGTTTATATTTCACGCGCTCCGGTCCTCTTCCGCCATTCGGAAAATACACATTGAAGAGAATGAATTTTTCAAACTCCATTTCAATCACTCTTCCTTCAGAATCAAACACGGGATTATTAAAACCCGCAGCTACACGAATCGGTTCGTGCCTTGTCCAGATGCCAACACCTGAATAACCTTTTTTTTCTGCAGAGAAGAAATAACTTTTGTAGTCTTTGAAATTCTTTACGGATTCATCCAGCTGATCAGGTTGCGCTTTGGTTTCCTGTATACACAATACATCCGGCATTTCCTTTGCAAACCATTCCGGGAAACCCTTTTTCCAAATCGCGCGGACTCCGTTTACGTTCCAACAAAGTATTCTGAAATTTTTCTGTTTACTCATGCTTATAAGTTTTTATCAGTCTATTTTATCTTCATCAACTTACTTCCTTTCCGCCACGCATTTCTTGATAGAAAGAAAATGCATCGTGTAAGCAACCGGAACAACAAATCCCGGCAGCCAGACAAACGGAAAATATACCACAACAGTATTTGCGGGATCATTCATAAATACTCTGAAAGGAAGCGGTGCAGACAGTACAGCGACAATAACGATGTTTGCCAGTAACAACAATCCGAAAATATTCCACCCGAGAATAAAATTTCGTGATGCTTTATTCTTGTAGACAACATACCCCGCAAACAATGCTACGATACCTGAAAGAATATCAAAGTTTCTTCCTTCAAAAGTCATTTGTACCGGAATTACGTTCTCCAAAAACAACATCAGCAAAATTACTTCCATCACAATACGGAAAGATTGAATCCAAATCAGCCAATGTGCGGGAACGTGTTTCAGTAACTCCGTCATCTTCTTTGACGACACGAGAGCAATCGCGAAAACAAGTGGCGGAAGCACTGCAATAATTAAACGTGGCGGTATCGCTGACCAATCATGAAAAAAGTTCATGGTAGATATTCTTGCAAGGAAAAGAAGCCAGAAGATAAGTGGTATTGCCAAGCTTCTCACCCTTTTCTTTCGTAACCCTTCTTCCATTCCCGATTTTTGTAAAACAGAACGATAACCAAGTACAACCAGAAAAAGAAGTGCAAACGTAAGCGTCATGAAGATGATGGAAAGATAATCCGGGATTTGAGGTTCCATTTTTTTATTTCAAAAACGAGTGAATAAACTTTTTTAAAATGTAAGCCTGAACAGTGGTACCGGAAACAAGCCAAGCTGGTATTCTGTCTTAATCGTATTTGTATCCGGATCGTACACCTGCTGCCAGATATTTTCAGTGTTGAAAATATTGTCTACGTCCAGTGCAATTTCCACGGTAATTTTTCTCTTATTGATTCTGTAAGAGAGCTTAATGTCTGTACGAAAATAATCTTTGTATTTTAATTCGTAAGCACGATTCGTTTCATATTCGGTTTGTCCGGTCTGCACCGACCTTACAGCGTCAATCGGAGTGTATCGTTTTCCGCCGGAAGCAATTGTGCGGAAGTTGATTCCGAAAACATTTTTCTTCCTGATCGTCCATTCTTTTCCTCCGAGGATATTTATGGTAGAATGACCATTGAAAGCTGTGTTGTGATCAACACCGTCACTGCCTTTGTATTTTGAATCGAAGAATGAACCTGTAACAAGGAAATAATATCCTTTGCTGTAAAATTTTTCAATCGTGATTTCTGCTCCGTAATTGTTTCCGCTGCCGCGATTTCGTAAGCTGTCAACCGGTGACACTCCGAAATCAGCTCCGTCATTCAGGATTGAATACGAAGTAAGACGTTGTTCAACCGGTACATTATAAAGATGTTGGTAATATGTTTCAATCTTCAACCGAATGTTGTTGCCGAATGATTTATCAAAAGCAAGAACGAAATGATTGCTCGATGTCATTTCTAAATCATGATTCGTTTCAACGAACTTTCCGCTCAGCGACAATGTCTTCTGAAAATACGTGTACATCGGCTGAAGCTGGCTATGAACGCCTGTTCCGAAGCTCAGCGATTCTCCTTCCTTCATTTCCCAGCGAATGCCAAAACGAGGTTCAGCTGCGCTGGTTACATTGAATGAAAAATACTGAAGATGCAATCCCGTGTTGATGCTGAGTTTGTCACTGAACTTGTGCTGCCATTCAACATAGGTTTGAAGCAAATTACTGTTGCCGTTCGACTTTGTCAGCGTCTTAAAAAATTTGTTGTCATCCAGAATACTGTCACTGTATGAAAACACGAAGTGATCAAAAATAATTCCTGCTTTCACGTAATTCTTTGAAGAAAATTTTTCATTGAACGAAAAGTTAGCAGTGTATTTCTGCTGGTTGGAATTGTTGCGGTACCACGGAAGTGGCTGTTCATGGTTGGGTACATCTATGGAATCGATCTTGTAATCCTGTCCTGTCGTGGATGCAGCAACAATAAATTTAGTGTATGTATTGTTGTTGATGAAATACAAATGAGAAAGCCCGATCACGCCCATGTTGGTACCAAAGAACCCATCCTGGCGAAACTGGATGCCGTTGTAAATATTATCCTGCGTGGTGTCGCGTTCTTTGTCGAGTACTTCGATGTAGCTGATTCCTCCGATTCCGAACAACGAAAACTTTCCCGACTTCTGCGTCGGGACATCTACCTTCAACGTCACATCCTGGTATTGCGGAACTGCAGCACCTGTTCCAAAATTAATTCCAAGTGATTTGAAAATACCAAGCGTTGAATAACGGTAGTTGATCATGTACGATGCGCCCTTCTTTTTAAATGGACCTTCGGCACCGAATTCAAAACCATTGAAACCAACCTGACCGAGAAACTCCTGCTTCTCGTTGTTTCCGCTGCGCATCTGCAAATCAAAAGCGCCTGCTGTTGCATTGCCATACTCTGCAGGAAATGCACCGGTGAGAAAATCAGATTTGTCGAGTGAGTTGTTGTTGAGAATACTGATCGGTCCGCCGGTTACACCGAGCGAACCAAAATGGTTTGGATTTGGAATGTCGACACCGTTCAATCTCCACAAAACACCGAGAGGAGAATTTCCACGTATGATGATGTCGTTACGAGCATCATTCGCTCCGCTTACTCCGGCATAGTTCATCGCCATTCGCGCAGGATCAAGAAGACTTCCCGCGTAACGCGAAGTTTCATCCACTGTAAATGAACGAGCACTTACTGTCGTCATTTCATTGTTGGCTTTGTCTTTTCTTCGCTCTGCAACAATCGTCACTTCCTTTCCTTCAATTACTGATTGCTCCATCTCCACATTCACGATTACTTCTTTGCCTGATGTTATAGTAATTGGAACATACATTTCTTTGTAGCCGATCATCTTTACGAAAATCACTTTTCTTCCTACAGGAATTTTTTCGAGACGAAAACTTCCGTCTGCATCACAAATGGTCCGTTGTGTATCTGACGTATCAATTAAAATTACGGAAGCGCCAATCAAGGTTTCTTTACTTAGCTTATCATACACAGTTCCTCTGACCGTTTGCGTAAACGACTGCGCAAATGATTGCTGATAAAATGACAACAAACAAATAAGTGTGATCAGGTAAAACTGCTTACTTTTCATTTACTAAATCCTCCCGGATAAAACATTCAAAAAGGTAATTCGCTGTAAAGCTAAAAAGCAAATGATGATTCCTAACTGTCAATGTTATAATTTCACAGAAAATAATCGATCTGTGTATTGCGACATGCGATTCGCGTATCCGATACAGGTGAATGATTGGTACAAAATAAATTAAACACGATGAATAATCCTTCTGACTCCGTTGGCGCTTTCGGAGTGGGCTTGTTGCTGCTCGCTTATCTGCTTACCATTTTAAAAGTCATCAAAACAGAAAGTACAATTTATATGTGGATGAATTTTGTGGGAGCTGTTTTTGCCTGCCTCGCCTCAGTGATGATTCGTTATTTTCCTTTCATCGTTCTTGAAGGCGCGTGGGCGCTGGTTTCCGCTGCAACACTCGTCAAACGATTTGCATAGTTGTGTAAAACAAAAAAGTCCTTCTCGTTGAGGAGAAAGACTTTTCAGGATAAATTATTTTAAAGAATTACGCTTGCGCAACAGGCTGAACGTACACGTAACTTTTCTCGTTTGCTTTTTTTCTAAACACCACTGTTCCTTCAGTGAGTGCAAATAATGTATGATCCTTTCCGATACCAACATTATCACCCGGATAATGCTTCGTTCCGCGCTGTCGAACAATGATATTTCCGGCAATTACTTTTTGTCCGCCGAAAATTTTAATGCCTAGTCTTTTGCTATGCGACTCGCGACCGTTCCTGGAACTACCGACTCCTTTTTTATGTGCCATCTTAACTGGAAATTACAAATTATAAATTATAAATTTTGAATCTGAAATTATGCTTTAATCGACTCAATCTGAATTTTAGTGAGGTCTTGTCTGTGACCATTTGACTTCTGGTATCCTTTTCTTCTTTTCTTTTTGAAGATAATGATTTTATCACCGCGGAAATGAGAAAGAACTTTTGCAGAAACACTTGCTCCTTTAATAAGAGGCGCTCCAACGTTCACTTTTCCATTGTTTTCAAGCAAAACAACATCTTTGAACTCTACATTCTTTCCTTCTTCAGTAGCCAGGCGATGCACGATCACTTGCTGATCTTTCTGCACTTTGAATTGTTGTCCGGCTATATTTACAATTGCATACATGATTCTGTCTTATTAAAGAGTTACTACTTTTCTTAAAATTAGGGACGCAAATGTAACCAAATTCCCGAAAACAACAAACGAAAATTAATCTATCTTTACGTACATCCATCTCATGGCAAAGACAGCTCTAATTGGTATTATCTGCCTGATTTTGAGCGCTTGCCATTCCCAAGATAACAGGCAAATGAACGATCAGCCGAAATATAATAATCACCTGGTTCATGAAACCAGCCCCTATCTTCTTCAACATGCGCATAATCCGGTTAACTGGTATCCATGGAGCGATGAAGCATGGACCAAGGCGAAAAATGAAAACAAGCTCGTCCTGGTAAGTATTGGTTATTCAAGTTGTCATTGGTGCCATGTGATGGAACATGAGAGTTTCGAAAATGATTCCACGGCAAAGATCATGAATGACTTGTATGTCTGCATCAAAGTGGATCGAGAAGAACGACCTGATGTTGACCAGGTTTACATGACGGCTGTTCAGTTGATGACAGGAAGCGGTGGCTGGCCATTGAATTGCTTTTGTCTTCCCGATGGAAGACCTATTCACGGAGGAACATATTTTCCGAATGCAACATGGAATGAAGTGCTTGTTAAGCTCGCTGATTTTTACAAAGAAGAGAAAAGCCGTGCGGAGCAATATGCAGAAGAACTTACAAAAGGCATTCATCAAACCGAACTGATCACGCTGAAGAAATCCGAAGCTGAATTTCATGTTGATGATGCAACGAAAATCGTTGACAACTGGAAAAAACTTTTTGATGATGCGGAAGGCGGACCTAATCGCTCACCAAAATTTCCATTGCCGAATAATTATGAGTTCCTGCTTCAGTACGCGCATGCCTCAAAAGATGAATCGTTATTGAAGCATATAAATCTTACGCTGAAAAAAATGGCATACGGTGGAATCTACGACCAGGTTGGCGGAGGTTTTTCGCGTTACTCAACAGATTCTCTCTGGAAGGTTCCTCACTTTGAAAAGATGCTTTATGATAATGCACAATTGGTGAGCTTGTATTCACATATTTATCAACTTACAAAAGATGAATTGTATAAAAGTGTTGTATATGAAACGTTGGAGTTTATTTCACGTGAGATGACTTCTGCTGAAGGAACATTTTATTCAGCACTCGATGCTGATTCAGAAGGTGAAGAAGGAAAATATTACGTGTGGAAAAAAGAAGAACTCAAAGGCCTCATCCCCAACCCTTCTCCTAAGGAGAAGGGAGAATTGGATTACAAAATATTCTCAGAGTATTTCAATATCAATGACAAAGGATTGTGGGAGCATGGGAATTATATCCTGCTGAGAAAAAAGACGGATGAAGAAATTGCAAAAGAATTTTCGGTTTCTGTTGACGAAGTAAAAAAAATAATTGCACACGCAAAAACTACACTGCTGAAAGAGCGTGAAAAAAGAATTCGTCCGGGGCTCGATGACAAACAACTTACATCGTGGAATGCATTAATGATAAAAGGATACTGTGATGCATTTGATGCTTTTGGCGAAACGAAATTTTCAACATCTGCAATCCGCTGTGCAAACGTTCTCATTAAAAACATGAAACGAAGCGATGGCGGACTTTACCATTCTTACAAAAACGGGAAAGCAACAATCAATGGCTACCTTGAAGATTATTCGTTTTCCATCGAAGCATTAATTGCCTTGTACCAGTCAACGTTTGATGAACGCTGGCTCAACGAAGCAAAGCAATTTGCAGATTATGCGCTGCAACATTTTTATGATCCGGAAACCGGCATGTTTTTCTTTACATCAGACCTTGACAAAGCACTTATCGCACGGAAGAAAGAAATCGCTGACAATGTAATTCCCGCTTCCAATTCTTCGATTGCGAAAGGATTGTTTATGCTCGGAATTTATTTTGATAAAAAAAAATATGCTGACATCGCTTCGCAAATGCTCAACAATGTAAAAGATGACATGGCACGTTACGGATCTTCTTACAGCAATTGGGGAACATTGCTTTTGCATTACACTTTTCCTTTCAAAGAAATTGTAATTGCGGGAAGTGATGCTGATCAAAAAAGAAAAGAACTCAATCAATATTACATTCCGAACAAAATTTTTGCAGGCAGTACAATCTCAACTTCCAAACTCACTTTGCTTGAAAATCGAACTGTTCAGGGAAAAACACTGATCTATGTATGCGAGAACAAGACGTGTAAGTTACCTTTTGAAGAAACTGAACGCGTAATCCATTTGGTGAAATAGAAAACTCTTTTACCTTTACGATCCCATTCCAAAAAACCTTAAACTTCCCTGTAGTATGAAAAGAAAAATACTCTTCATTTCTGTCCTGTTTTATATTTTCCTTTGTGGGATTACAAATGCACAGACACTTGTTTTCCACGAAGACTTTGAAGTGCCAGACAGCATGACTTCCTCCGGAATCCCTTCGTGGTTCCAGGATGTGAATTATCATACAAACGGACTGACGTGCATCCGTGACACTGTTGCCATCGGAGTAACAGCATATCTTACATCCGATACTTTCAGTACGGTCGGGAAGTTTAACGTACTGGTGACCTTTGACCAGATCTGCAAAATAAATTTTGCTGACCGCGGATACGTTGAAGTATCGACTGATAACGGAGCAAATTGGACAACCATTACAGGGAGTTATTACCTCGGTTCATCATCTTCATTTGTTTCATCCGGTTATTTTTCTTCATTTTCCTATGGTGGAACTGGATGGAGTCCGGCAAACAATACAGCCATTCCTCTCAGCTCGTGGTGGAAAACAGAAACGTTTGATATCTCGTTGATCGCGTCAGATTTTCCGCAGGTGAGAATTCGTTTCAGACTTACAGACGGAAATGGAAACGGAAACTCGGATAATTACGGATGGTTAATTGACAACGTAAACGTTCAGGCAGGAGCGCATGAAGTGATACCACCTCGCATTGCCTGGTCACCGCCTGTTTTGCAAGGCAACATTTATTATCTCGGACCTTTCACAGTGAGTGATACCATCACTGATTTTTCAGGCATCGATTCATCCTATTTATATTATACAGTGAATAGCGGAAGTCCTATTGCTGTGTCAATGTCAAACACATCAGGAAATATCTGGCAGGGAACCATTCCGACAGTGAATGATGGTGATACAATTTGCTATTATGTGCAGGCATGGGATGGATGGGGAAACTCCACTCAACTTCCCTCTGTAAATTGCATCAGCTTTGTTGCATCTTCAGGAATTACATTTCCATACGTTGACAACTTCGATATCACGACAAACTTATGGACTTCCTCAACTGTTACAGGAAGTAGCTGGCAATTGGGAACTCCCGCTTTTGGTGTGACAACAGGTACACATTCCGGCGCAAATGCATGGGACGTTGCTCTGACTAGCGGTTACCTAGATAATACAGATACGAGACTGACTTCTCCTGTCTTTAATTTCATCGGAGTTTACAATGCGAAATTATCTTTCTGGAGAAACCATCGCAGCGAAACAGGTTGGGACGGAACGCGCCTTGAATACACTACCAACGGAACAACCTGGCAGGTACTCGGTACACTTGGTGATCCCCTCGCTACAAACTGGTATACCGATGCAAGCATCAATTCATCGAATCTACCCGGATGGGAAAACAATTCTGCAGGATGGAAATTATCTACCTACAAACTCAGTGTACTTAATAATGTTGCCGGACCTGTTCAATTCCGTTTTGTGTTTACATCGGACAATACGGGAAATCAGGATGGATTTTCAATAGATGATTTTTCAATCATTCTCCCATCTCCATTTGATGTTGGCGTTGCTTCAATTTTACGTCCGGTACTTACAGCACCTGTCGGAATCAGTGACACCGTGAAAATAACCGTTACAAACTATGGTAGTTTATCTGTTTCTAATTTCAATGTAAGTTACACCCTGAATGGAGGAACACCCGTCATAGAACTTCATTCCGCTACATTGCTTCCGGGCGTTTCGGATACATTAACTTTTGCAACACCTTACACTGTTCCTACAGGTTCTTTCAGCTTGTGTGCGTTTACAGAATTGGCAGGAGATGGTTTAACCAGTAATGATACTATTTGCAAAACCTCAACAGGAATTCCACTAGTGACAATTCCTTACGCAGATAATTTCGATTCACCTCCGAGTTTATGGTACGACAGTTCAGCCGCTGGAACTTCGTGGCAATTGGGTACTCCTAATTTTGGTGTTACCAACTCTGCGCATTCACCATCCAACGCATGGGATATTAATCTTACGTCTGCGTATGGTAACAATGCGCGATCGGTACTTACTTCACCGCTTTTTGATTTCACCGGAATCCTGAATGCAAAATTATCTTTCTGGCAAAACAGAAACATCGCAGTCAATGATGGTTTGCTTCTTGAGTATTCAATAAATGGAGGAACATCTTGGAATACATTGGGAACGGGCCCAACTGATGTAAATGGAACGAACTGGAATACAAGTGCAAATATTTTTGGTTCAGGAAAACCGGGATGGGATGGCAATTCGGGAGGATGGAAGAAATCAATCTATCTTCTTCCCTTAACGATAACAGGATCGAATGTTCAGTTTGGATTTGTATTCACATCGAGTACCGTGACAGTCTCTGACGGAGTTTCCATTGATGACTTTTCTATCCAACCCGGTTCTCCGCTTGATATTGGGGTGACTTCATTTTTGCAACCGGCTGCCGTGTTGGCCGCAGGATCTTCCGGTACTGTCCAGATCGGATTTAAGAATTTCGGGACTACCACTGTTACATCCAGCACTATTGCATATAGCATAAATGGCGTGCTGACTGCCGCGGAAACCTGGAATGGCTCATTGGCTCCAGGCTCAACAACTTTTTTTACATTCTCAACTCCGTTTACAGTTCCAACCGGTTCGTATGATGTGTGTGCATTTACATTGCTTGCTTCAGATGGAGATGCTGCAAACGATACGCTTTGTAAAAGTTTCCAGGGTTTACCAAGAGTATCTATTCCGTATGTAGAGAACTTTGATTCACCCCCAAGTATCTGGACCGACAGTTCTGCGGCCGGTACAACCTGGCAGTTGGGTACACCTAATTTCGGTGTGACCAACTCAGCACATTCTCCTACCAAAGCATGGGACATCAATCTCACTTCCGCATATGCTATCAATGCACGATCAGTACTAACTTCTCCGCTCATTGATTTCACAGGAATCGTGAATGCAAAATTATACTTCTGGCAAAACAGGAACATTGCAATAGGCGATGGTATGCAACTCGAATATTCTCTGAACGGAGGAACAACCTGGAACACATTGGGAACAGGACCGACTGATGCGAATGGAACAAACTGGAATACGAATGCAAACATTAATGCTTCCGGAAAGCCGGGATGGGATGGGAATTCTGGAGGATGGAAAAAATCAACCTACCTCCTCCCACTGACTATTACCGGAGCGAACGTGAGATTCCGTTTTATCTTTTTATCAAATGCCACTACGAATTCAGACGGAGTTTCAATTGATGACTTTTCAATTCAACCGGGATTTCCGCTTGACATCGGTGTCACAGCTTTTTTTCAGCCAACTACAACATCAGCTGCGGGGTCACAGGGATTTGTAACGGTCGCGTTTAAAAATTATGGAACAACCACGGTAACATCGAGTGATTTTGAATACAAGGTTAACGGAACGCTGATCTCTACTGAAACATGGAATGGTAGTTTAGCGCCTGCGTCAACTACTTTCTTTGCGTTCGCTACAACGTTTACTGTACCACCCGGCTACTTTAACATCTGCGCAAATTCTGCATTGCTTTCTGACGGAGATAATGTTAACGACACTTTGTGCAGAAACTTCCAGGGCATACCAAGGTTTGCACTACCATACACGGATAACTTCGATACAGGCGCAGTAGCTTGGAGAGATAGTTCAGCAACAGCGGGAACAAACTGGCAACTCGGAACTCCTGCGTATGGTCAGACAACAGGAACGCATTCAGGTTCGAATTGCTGGGATATTAATCTATCTACAACCTATGCAAATAATGCAAAGAGTTATCTCATCTCACCACTGTTTGATTTTACCGGAATGATCAATGCAAAATTGTCCTTCTGGCAAAACCGTAACTCTGAAGCAACTTGGGATGGAACCCGTTTGGAATATTCGATCAATGCCGGAACAACCTGGAGTGTCCTTGGAACAGTTAGCGACCCGGGCGCGATGAACTGGTATACAGACGCAGCAATTAACTCCAGTAATCTGCCGGGATGGGAAGGAAGTTCATTGACAAGTGGAGGAACTCCGGGCTGGCAGCAGTCAATTTACTGGACTTTACCTTCAATCATTACAGGACCAAGTGTGATGTTCAGGTTTGTCTTCACTTCTGATGGTTCGCAAACAACGGATGGAATTTCAATAGATGATTTTATTATCGCTCCTCCTGAATCACACGATGTTGGAGTAACAGCTATTCTGAAACCTGGGTTCTCCGCTACTGCAGGCACAACCGATTCTGTCAGAGTTGTAATTTATAATTTCGGAGCGGATACAACTTCTAATTTCGATGTCGGATACAGTATTAATTCAGGCAGTCCTGTCACGCAACTATACAACGGCACCATCCAGGCGGGAACTCACGATACGCTTACGTTTGTCACCACGTACACAATTCCTTCCGGAACATATAACATATGTTCATGGACGAATGCATTTAATGACAGCGGACACAGCAATGATACACTCTGCAAAACGTCACAGGGAGTTTTGAAATTCAACATTCCTTATACTGATAATTTCGATACAGGTAGTGTGGCCTGGTACGACAGCTCAGTCGGATTGGGAACGAACTGGCAACTGGGGACTCCTGCTTTCGGAAAAACAACGGGATCACACTCCGCACCGAATTGCTGGGATATCAATTTAACAAGTGCTTACGCAGACAATGCAAGAAGCTACCTGATTTCACCGCTGTTTGATTTTACCGGTATTGCAGAAGCAAGATTGTCCTTCTGGCAAAACCGGTTTGCTGAAAATACCTATGACGGTGAGCGATTGGAATATTCGATTGATGTCGGTTCAACCTGGACAGTACTAGGCATTCTTAATGATCCGAATGGTATTAACTGGTACAACAACGGTGCATTGACTTCCAGTGGACTCCCGGCATGGGATGACAGTTCATTAACCGCATTGAATGTTCAAGGCTGGATACAATCAACTTACCTGGCTTTGCCATCAATCATTCTCGGACAGAGTAACGTGATGTTCAGGTTTGTGTTTACGTCAGACGGTTCAATTAAGAAAGATGGCGTTTCCATTGACGATTTTTTCATTTACGTTCCGACAGTTGGAGTGAATTACATGAGCAATGCAACGGATCTTAAAATTTATCCGAATCCTTCAACCGGAATTTTCTACCTGAAAAAAGATGACTGGATGACAACGGATGCATCTGTTTTTGTCACAGACTTGTTGGGAAAAGAAGTATGGCAAAGTTCACCGGGAAAATCTGCATTTACATTGATTGATCTTTCTTCACAACCAAACGGGATTTATTTCGTGCATGTCGTTTCAGATTCAAAACTTGTAAACCAGAAAATCATATTGTGTAAATAAGAATTGACGAAAGTCAGTTTCCACATGCAGGCGTCTGCAAAAAAGTGTTTGGATCGAAAGGTGATTCAAACACTTTTTTGTTGATAGAAAGTTTTCTGTTCGTGCTATGTGATGAATCAATTAATTTCCTTTGAGAGAAACGAACCAACCGTTTTCCCGATGGAAAAAATTCAAAAACTTCTGGTCGCCAACCGTGGCGAGATTGCCATTCGTGTGTTGAGAGCAGCAGCCGAGCTTGGGATACGAACGCTCGCCATTTATACTTATGAAGATCGCTATTCATTGCATCGCTTCAAAGCCGATGAAGCTTACCAGATCGGCAGCAACGATGATCCACTGAAACCGTATCTCAACATCGAAGAAATAATTCGTGTTGCAAAAATCCAAAAAGTGAATGCAATTCATCCGGGTTATGGATTTTTATCAGAGAATGTTCAGTTTGCAAAACGCTGCCGTGAAGAAGGAATCATTTTCGTAGGTCCGTCTCCTGAAGTCATGGAACAACTGGGCGATAAAGTGAAATCAAAAATTGTCGCACGCAGTTGCAATGTTCCTGTCATTGAAGACAACAAAGGAAAACTGACTACTCCTGAGATTGCATTGAATGAAGCAAAACGAATCGGTTTCCCTGTCATCTTTAAAGCAAGTGCAGGAGGTGGCGGAAGAGGAATGCGTGTCATTCATCAGGAAGAAGAATTGGAAAAA
Source organism: Bacteroidota bacterium (assembly GCA_043742705.1). Taxonomy (GTDB): domain Bacteria; phylum Bacteroidota; class Bacteroidia; order AKYH767-A; family 2013-40CM-41-45; genus JAPLDA01. The sequence continues at coordinate 3,752 of JAYTXY010000196.1, read as the reverse complement.
TCATTCAGCGAAGCAAAACGTGAAGCCGGCAATGCATTCGGTGATGATACGATCTTCATTGAAAAATTCATTCATGATCCGAAGCACATCGAAGTTCAGATTCTTGGCGATCAACATGGAAACATTGTTCATTTATTTGAGCGTGATTGCAGTGTTCAACGCAGATTTCAAAAGGTCGTGGAAATCGCTCCTGCACCAAGTCTAAAACAGGAAACGAAAAACAATCTGTACAATCATGCATTGAAAATTGCAAAGAGTGTCGGATATAACAATGCAGGCACCGTTGAATTCCTGGTCGACAAAAACGAAAACATTTATTTCATCGAAGTCAATCCGAGAATACAGGTTGAGCATACGGTGACGGAAGAAGTAACAGGAATTGATTTAGTACGCTCACAAATCCTTATTGCTGATGGTGAAGCATTGACTTCATCGCGCATCAACATTCAAAACCAGGAACAACTTCATTGCAACGGCTTCGCAATTCAATGCAGGATCACAACTGAAGATCCGCAAAATGATTTCAAGCCTGATTACGGAACCATCATCGCCTATCGTCATGCTGCAGGTTATGGCATTCGTCTCGATGAAGGAAGTTCTTATCAGGGTGTAAAAGTTTCTCCATTTTTTGATTCCATGCTAGTGAAAATTACAGCGAAAGGAAGAACGCTGAGAGGCGCACGCCAACGACTACACAGAGCGTTGACAGAATTCCGGATTCGCGGAGTGAAAACAAATATTTCATTTTTAGAGAATGTAATCATGCATCCTGTTTTCGAACAGGGAGAAGCGACCGTGAAGTTCATTGAAAAATATCCTGAATTATTTCATGTAAAAGCAAAACAGGATCGTGGCACAAAAGTACTTCGTTACCTCGCTGACGTATTAGTCAACGGAAATCCTGATGTTCAGAAAATAGATTCAACAAGAATTTTTCAAACTCCCAAAATTCCTTCATTTGATCAAACACAAAAACCAAAAGCCGGAACAAAGCAATTGCTTGATGAACTTGGCGCAGAAAAATTCGCGAAGTGGCTCAAGGATCAGAAGAAAGTTCAGTTTACTGATTGCACCATGCGTGATGCACATCAATCGCTCCTTGCCACTCGTGTAAGAACAATTGACATGATGAAGGTTGCAGAAAGTTTTGCTCATCATCATCCTCAATTATTTTCCATGGAAGTATGGGGAGGAGCAACGTTCGATGTAGCCTTGCGGTTTTTGCACGAAGATCCGTGGAAACGTTTGCAGGCTTTACGCTCAGCTATTCCCAATGTGATGTTGCAAATGCTTATTCGCGGATCGAATGCTGTCGGTTACACTTCATATCCCGACAACCTTGTAGAAAAATTCATTGAGAAGAGTTGGGAAAATGGAGTTGATTTGTTTCGCATTTTCGATTCACTCAATTGGGTGAAGAGTATGGAAGTGAGTATTCGTGCTGTGCGCGAACGTACAGGAGGAATCGCGGAAGCGTGTATTTGCTATACGGGAGACATCATGAATCCGAAGAGAAAAAAATTCTCTTTGCAATATTATCTTGATCTTGCTAAACAGCTCGAAGAATCCGGGGCACACATTCTCGGCATCAAAGACATGGCCGGTTTGCTTAAACCGTATGCTGCGGAAATCTTAATCCGTGAACTAAAGAATACCGTAAAAATTCCGATTCACCTTCATACACATGATACTTCCTCTATTCAGCTTGCAACGTACCTGAAAGCCATTGAAGCCGGAGTGGATGTGGTGGATGTTGCACTGAGTTCATTAAGCGGACTTACCTCGCAACCGAATTTCAATACACTGGCGGAAGCGTTGAACAACACTCCGTATGAAACTAACTTTGATATTGAGTCCTTAAATTCATTCAGTAACTATTGGGAAAATGTGCGTGATTATTATTATCCGTTTGAATCAGGCTTGATGGCAGGAACTGCAGAAGTGTACAAACATGAAATTCCGGGTGGACAATATTCCAACCTGAAACCACAGGCGATTTCACTCGGACTTGCTGAACGGATGGATGACATTAAAAAAGCGTACGAAGACGTGAATGAAATTTTCGGTGATCTCGTGAAAGTGACTCCGTCATCGAAAGTTGTGGGCGATATGGCGATGTTCATGGTCACACAAAATCTTTCGAAAGAAGATATTCTCACCAAAGGTGATTCGCTTTCATTTCCCGAATCAGTGAAGACGATGTTCCGAGGCGATCTTGGTCAGCCTTATGGAGGCTTTCCGAAAGAGTTGCAAAAATTTATTTTGAAAGACGAAGCTCCGTATACAGATTTACCAAATGCACATCTCCAGCCGATTGAATTTGACAGGGAGTTCGAAGAGTTTCAGAAAAGATTTGACCACTACCAGAGCTTTCTTGATTTCCTCTCTTATAAATTTTATCCGAAAGTTTTTGAAGAGTATTACAATTTTCAAAAGCAATTTGGTGAGACAAGTTCCATTCCTACTCCTTCATTTTTCTTTCCCATGAAACCGGATGAAGAAATTTTAGTGGACATCGGCACAGGAAAAACATTGATTGTCCGGTTGCTTCATGTCAGCAACACTACAGACGAAGATGGGAACCGAAGTGTATTCTTCCGCCTGAACGGACAGACACGTGTGATTGAAATGAAGGATAAAAAAGCGCTCGTTAAAAAAATCTCTAATCCGAAAGCTACGTCTCCGAATCACATTGGGGCTCCGTTACAAGGGCGCCTTTCTAAAATTTTTGTGAAAGCCGGAGATGCTGTGAAGCGAAATGCATCGTTGTTTACTATAGAAGCAATGAAAATGGAAACTACAATTACAGCTTCGAAAGACTTATCTATATCAACCATTCATTTAAAAGAAGGAATATTGGTTGAAGCGGATGATTTGGTGATGGAGATTAATTAAGTCTGTGGTCGACTGATAACAGTCTACAGTTGTCCGTGGATTGTGGGTTCTTCAACCTGTCAGGTTGAAGAAATTAAGTAAGAATTATTATTTTTACTTGACAATCAAAACTCAACCATCATGTCAAAAGATAAACGCGTTGATGCCTACATTGAAAAAGCACAACCCTTCGCACAACCGATCCTAAAACATTTACGTTCGCTTGTTCACAAGGCAGTTCCGGAAGTTGCTGAAACCATCAAATGGGGAATGCCGAGTTTTGAATACAAAGGACCATTTTTTGGAATCGCATCTTTTAAGCAACATTGTGTTGCAGGTTTCTGGAAATCAAAATTGCTCAACGATCCGAAAGGATATCTAGGAGAAAGGAAAAACCAGGGTGGAGAAGCGATGGGAAATTTCGGTAGTATGAAGTCCCTGAAAGATCTTCCACCCGATAAAGCAATCATTGATTTTCTGAAGCAGGCAAAAAAATTAAACGATGACGGAATCAAAGTAGAAAAGAAAAAGACTGCTGCGAAACCAGAATTACCTGTTCCGAAAGAACTAATTTCTGCACTAAATAAAAATAAAGCAGCTAAAATTACATTTGAAAATTTTTCTCCTTCCAATAAAAGAGAATACGTGGAATGGATTACCGAAGCTAAAACCGATGCAACCAAAAGCAAACGACTTACAACTGCAATTGAATGGATGAGTGAGGGCACGCCGAGGCTTTGGAAGTATATGAAGAAATAATTAATTTGATAATTTGATAATTTGTATGTTCAACTAATAAGTGCAACTTTTTCTGAGAAGACTTGATTAGCTGTTTTGTATTTAAATTTCCTAATAGGTCTGTTATTAATTTTAGTTTG
>JAYTXY010000195.1:0-18314 GCA_043742705.1 Bacteroidota bacterium | reverse complement strand
AGCGGAAATAAAACTTCCGGAGCTTTCAACTGAGAGACTGTTGTCAGCAACGAAAGGAAAAAAAATACTCTGAAAATTAAATTGCGAATCATACTCTTTGAATACTTCTTTAATCAATTAACGTAAATACAAATCCACCGCTTCACCCTGGCTGATGCTTGAACTGTCGGATGCTTCAGGAGTTTGCTTGTACACTTTTGCTACCGTTGAATCTTTTATTCCATGATCGTAAAACAATGTGCCGATGTTCAATGATGAACCTTTTAACACAAACAATGCTTCGCCTTTTGTTAAACCAACGAGATTTGGAACAGGCACTTGCGAATTTCCAAGTCCGTCTCCAAGCACCAAATCAATCACAGAGCCTTTTGGAATTTCAGTGCCGGGATTGATGTCATTTCCACGGTAATGCTGACCCAACACTGCATTTTTTGCAAGATCAGGTTTATAAATAAGACTGCCAACTTTTAACCCGAACGTGAGAAGGATTGCTTCAGCCTGTCGATAAGATACATCAATCAAATCAGGCATTTTGATTTTCGGAGGAAGTCCTGCATTTACGGTGAGATAAATCGTCCGATCTTCTTTCACTTTGGAATCAGGCGCAGGATCCTGGTCAACAACAATTCCTGAAGGTTTATCAAGTTCAAAGATGGAATCTACAATGGCATAACGAAGATGCTTGTCACTGATGAATGATTCCAACCGATCTCTTTTTAACCCTCGAAGATCAGGAACAGAAATACTCTCACCATGATGTGTGTAACTGTCGAGATATTTGTAGGTGAGTCCGAAAACTGCAGCTACAAATATGATCGCCAACACGAAGTTGATGAGAAATACTTTCCCGGTAAAAAATTCTTTCGCTTTACTCAGCATACATGAATCAGTTTATTTTTTCCGGAATATTTTTTCGCTGTCTTCCATATTCCAGGATGCCGTCAATGAAATCGTACGGTTTGTATCCTGCCATTGCAGCCTGGTGAAAGATGCATGTAGCAGGCGTCATTCCCGGCAATGAGTTCACTTCAATAAAAATAACTTCCACTCTAATCTCATCATAAATCCTGACGAAGGCATCAATGCGTGCATAGCCTTCGATGTTCAGAATTTTTGCAGCACGCAAAAATTCTTCTTTCACTTTTTCAGAAATACGGTCACGCTCATTTTTATCTTTTGCATAACGAGCCGGAGTAATGTTCTGACCTTCTCCTGCTAAAAACTTTTCTTCCAGCGAAAGAACATCTCCTTCCGACAATGCTTCCGATGCTTCGAAGAAGTTATACTCGCGCTCACCTTTTTCATTCATCGAAGTCAGCATGCCGCCTGTAATTTCAAGGAAGTGTTTCGAATCATTCTTTCCGATTAGCTCTTCAATTAAAAATTGTCGCTTGCGCGGAAATTCTTCTTTCAGTTTCAGATTCAGGATCGCTGCTTCGTCTGCTGATAAATCTTCTCCGGAACGAAAGATCAGTTCAGCAAACGCTGCAAGCTCTTTTTCATTTTTGATTTTCTTTACCGCAGAACTGCAACCGTCATCCACAGGCTTTGCAATAAATGGAAACGAAAATTTTGCGATGATATTTTTTACAAATCCATCTTTGTTATTTTTCCAGTCATCCGCAGAAACCAGCGCATGTTGCGCAACAAGGAAACCATGCTTCTTCAACAATTCATTCGTTTCATATTTATTGATGGTGAGTTGAGAACATGAAACTCCTGATCCATTGTACGGTAAACCCACACGTTCCAATTCTTTCTGAATCTCTCCGTCTTCGCCGGGTCTGCCGTGCAAAGCAATGAATACTTCATCTACAGCTTCCGCCAGTTGTGGATATGAAAGTTCATGCGGCTGCAATACATTCTGTGTCGATGTATACTTTGTTGTAATCTCTTCACACTGATCCATGATTTCCTGCACAATAGCATGCACTGAATAATGCTGAACTTTTTCTTTGATGTCATCAGCATTGTCTTTCAAAAGAAGATTCACAGGAATCTGGAACAACGAATGTTCCGTTGCATTCCCTGTGAGGAAAACTGGAATCGGTTCATATTTTTCTGATGAAGAAAGTTTCTCATATACATTGCGACCGCTTTCCACAGAAATGTGACGCTCTGAAGAATAGCCACCAAGAATAACAGCCACTTTTATTTTGCTTCGTTCTTCTTTTTTCAGAGAAAGAATTTGCTGATCAAGCAACGATAACAGTTTTGGAAGTTTATCAATGTCTTTAAAATCTGCAATCCTTTCATACAGCGAAGTACGAATGATGTACGTAAGAAACTGTGAAGGATTCAAACCGATCTCCGCTGCCTGGTGAAAAAAGAACGAAGAAGGCATCATACCCGAAGTTGTGTTCGGATCATTCAGAAAAACTTTTCCTTCGTCAGTCATGAAGCCGTCAATGCGCGCATACACGTTAAACTTCAGCGAGAGAAAAAGACGTTCACATTCCGTCCGTATGTTCTGTATTTGCTTGTCAGGAAGATTGATGGGCGTAATTTTCCGTGATAACCCCGGCAAATATTTCGAGCGGTAATCAAACAACTCTTTTCCTTTTCGTATTTCCGTTGGCGGTAAGGCAACGGCTTTTCCCTGTTCATCGCGGATTACAATGCATGAAAATTCTTTTCCGCTGATAAATGATTCGATCACTACTTCATTTTCAGCATCACAGCTTTCTAACAGAATATTTCCTTCTGACGAATTAAGTTGATTTAGTAAATCTTCAGGATGATAAACTATTTGTGATTTATTTGCAGAAGTAACAACCATCGGAACTCCGATTCCTTCTCTGATGTCGGACGCTGTTCTGACAAAAGAAATTTTCTGTTCGGTATTTTTTTGACCCCACTCTTTTTTATCCAAACGCTGAATAAAAAAACTTCGATCAATGGCTTTGCTTATTTTCTCTCTATCGTCAGATGCAACAATCGTCACTCCAATCGATGAACCTTGATTTGCAGCCTTCACCACGCAAGGAAATCCAATTTCCTCTTTCACCTTTGTGAGAATTCCATCCACTGACTTTGCGTTCTTCCATTCCTGTCGATGTATGGTAAAGTAAGAAGGACCTGCAAAACCTGCATCATGCATCAGTTTCTTCTGAACGACTTTATTCATACCAATTGCTGAAGAAAGAATTCCGGAACCTGAATATGGAATCTCAAGATATTCCAGCAGTCCTTGAATCCTTCCATCTTCGCCATTCTTCCCATGCAAACACAAAAACGCGAAATCAATTTTATCTTTCAACTCATCAAGTTCAATCTTCTTCCCGATCTTTTCAATGAGTTCCTCTTCAAACTTTGAACTATCTTCTCCCAAACTCTCAGCATACACCTGGAAACCATTTGAAGATGGCGGGAGCAATTCAACGGAAGGATAAAAATCGCGGATACTTCCTTTGTAAATGAATTCCCAATTCAGCAAAACGAAGTTTCCAAAACTGTCCACAAAAACCGGGATCGCCTCGAACAACGATTTGTTCAGGTTATCATAGACTGTTCTTCCGCCTGCAAAAGAAATTTCGCGTTCGCGGGAATTTCCGCCAAAAAGTATTCCGACTTTGAGTTTCATTGATTATCCTTTCAAACGAAAAGCAAAGTTAGAAATTTAAAGGTTGGAATAAGATTGCAAAGGAGCATTCATTCACAGGTGGATTGTTAATAAATCCACGTTATTTCTTCAGGTAAAAGGCTAATCAAACAAACTCATCTGAACACTTTCTCTTCTAACCGGAATGCGAATAATTTCAGCATGTTCATTCTTCTTCCTTTGAATAGAATAGACAGCTGTTTCAGTGTATCGTGATGCAATGATAATGTTGGTATTCCCGGCATGCTTTGAAAAAAGTTCCAGCACAATATCAGGATCGTTGTTGTTTTTAGACAGATGAGACAAAAGCAAATGACTCATGAAAGGAGGCTTGTGTTTCAGAAATAATTCAAACGCCTGTAAATTGGAGATGTGCCCTTTCCCACCGCGAATCCTGTTCTTCAAACGCATTGGATACGATCCTTCCTCCAACATCTTTTCGTCATAATTACTTTCCAGAAAGCAAGCGTGACACTGCTTAAAATAATGGATGACCGATTTACAGGCAATACCAATGTCGGTGATCACTCCTACTCTTACATTTTTATGCTCGACAATAAAACTAAAAGGGTCTGCAGCATCGTGATGTTTTGAAAACGGAGTTACAGAGAGATCACCGATCCGAACAGGTTCATCCGTTTTAAAAGAATGCAACAAATCTTTTCCGGGATACAAACCTGTATGCTTTGAAGTTGCGGGAGTGATGTAAACGGGCAGTTTGTATTTCCGCGCCAGAACCGTTACGCCACGAATGTGGTCAATGTGCTCATGAGAAATGAAAATTGCTTTCACTTTCTCCATTGACAAATCCAGGTTCGACATACGTTGTTCCGTTTCACGACATGATATTCCTGCATCCACCAGCACGGCTTCACGTTCATTACCTACATAATAACAATTTCCGTTGCTGCCGGAATTCAACGAAGTAATAAAAAGAGACATGTTGCAAAGGACAGAAAATTGTTTAAAGAAAAACAACGGCAGCCTAAATTATTTCCCAACAATTATCTCAATTCTTGATTCTTGAATCTTGGCTCTCCCTCTAATCTACAATAGAGACTCCATTCGCATCCGTAGTCAAAACTTCACTCATAAAATTGAGGAACGGACGCATCTTTTTAAATGTGTCATTTACGTTCTTTACAAAATCAGGACTGAGTACTTCCTTGTCAGTGAACTGATGCTTAAGCAGAAATTGTTTATGACGAAGCAAATCAATTGCAAGATGATCTTTCTGATAACCACGAGGTGCAGAACTTAACTTTTCACCAATCATTCCTCCGAATGTTTTCACCAATGTTTTATCAGCAAGTACTTTCTTCCATTCTCTGTGATTTGAATCAATGTCCTGCCGTATTCTTTTCATGTCATCCGCCTCCGGATCCCAGAAGCCGCCGGCTAAAAAGGAATTTCCTGTTTTCAAATGAAAATAATATCCGCCTCGCAATTTTTTTGTCGCTCTTTTAAAAGTTCCGCTCCAATGCGTATTGTAAGGAGTCTTGTCTTTTGAGAAGCGAACATCTTTGTAAATCCTGAACAAACTTTTCTTACCAGATGCAGTTTCAATTTTATCATGCTTGTTCATCTCAACCAGCAATGCATCAGCAAACGCTTCAATGTTTTTGCGCACTACAAGATAATCGTCCTTGTGTTTGTTAAACCAGTCACGATTATTATTTTTTGAAAGTGTTTTCAAAAAATCCATGGATTCACTTCTAATTGAAATTGGACTCATAAATCACTGTATTAACTTGATTAAAAAATAGGTGATTTCATTGCATAAAAAAACCGCCTACTTTATAGTTAAGCGGTTTTGTAGCGAAAGCCGAACTCCGTCCGCCTTTGGCGGATATGAATCCTTTTCTCCTGTGTAGCGAAAGGGGGAGTCGAACCCCCGACCTCAGGGTTATGAATCCTGCGCTCTAACCATCTGAGCTACCTCGCCATTTGAAAATCGAAAATGTTTAACCTATGTTTAACCCTTTTCGAAATCTCTATTTTATTTAATTGTCTTTCAATATTTTATTTTAATATTACTCAGGGTTATGAATCCTGCGCTCTAACCATCTGAGCTACCTCGCCATGGTTTAGTTCTTCGTTCAAAGTTTTGGAGGAGCTTTGTATCGATCTTTGAACTTTGAACTAACAACTTTGAACTAAAAGTTTTTTCGGGCTGCAAATATAGTGGATTTGGGTTTTGATAAACAAGAAAAAATTCAGGAACGATCTTCTTCATCGAGTAATTTCGTAGAATGCTTTATCGACCTTAGTGCAAGTACGATGACAGTCGAAATTATCAATATGTATAAAGTTGTTGTTCCTATTTTCCAGTTACCATACTTCAAACCGTTTATCATCAGCTCCACATAAACAAATCCGACTACCGCTGCAAGCACGCCTGAATATTCACGTCTCAATACACTCTTCATAGAAAATGGGATCTTACTTTTTGTGAATTGATAAAATTTAGGAATGAATGCAGGCGCTTTCAGTGACCAGCTCAAATATGCTTCTCCGAATTTACGCTCAAGAAAACGTTCTTCAGCAAACATGATGCGTTCGTAATAAATCCAAAACAGCAAACTCACCATCACTGCAAAGCTGATGTTCTTCGTGAACAAAACAATACCGATCCACATCAGGTAGTTTCCAAGGTACAGCGGATGACGAACGATGGAATAAATTCCGGTGCTGTTGAGTTGTTCAGCAACCTGTTGTTGCGTATTTCGCCCGGAAGTGCCTTTGGGCGTGGTTCCGATGGTGTAAGCACGAATGAGAAAACCAAGCACGCAAACTCCGACAGCAACGCTGTTCATCACACAATTAAATTGCGGAGAGAGAGAAGAATAGTCTGTAAAATAAATTGCGGGGATTGCAAGAATGAAAAGAACTACAGGAAGCGGACCTCTGTATTTGAAGAGCCAGTTCCCTTCGCTTTCAAATGAATGAATGAATGCCATTGTTAAATTTTCTGCGAAGATAATTTTTTAAAAATTATAGTTATCTTGTGCTCCCCTCAAAAAAGGCTTTTAACTTTTAACTACAAAAATCTAGTGAAGACAGCGAGCATCCCAAAAAAAGAGAAATACCAATTGGAATTTGAAATAAAATCATCTCCGAAAATCCTTTTCAATTATTTGAGTACGGCAAGCGGACTTGAAGAATGGTTTGCGGAGCGTGTAAACATGCGTGACGGAGAATTCATTTTCGTTTGGGAGGGAAGTGAAGCACGTGCAAAACTGCTAACCAGAAAAGACAACCTGCTTGTAAAATACAAGTGGGTTACCGAAGATAAAAAAGACGAAACCTTTTTTCAGTTTGAAATCCAGCAGGATGAAATCACTTCTGATGTAGCGTTGATCATCACTGATTTTGCTACTGATGAAGAGAAGGACGAGAACATTATGCTTTGGAACAGCCAGGTTCACAACCTGATGCATCACATCGGTTCCTGAGAACTATCTCCAAAATTTCAGAGTGAATTAGCCCCAGCGTAAAAAGCTGAAGATGCAGGTCAACAAGATCAGGAAATAAAATAACGCTGCAACAGCACTTCCTGTTTCGCCAAAATAGGTGTAAAACAATCCTTTCTTTTGTTCGTGTCCTGAATGATCGTGTGTATGTTCCATTGTTCAGTGGCAGTTTTTGTGTTGCAAATATGCAAACTAAAAAGAGAATTTTGATTTTTTATTTCTAATTTTTTATTGAAGAATTGAATAATGAATACTATTTAAAGTACTAATTGCGAATCTTTACGAGTGTATGAATTGTAGTAATGACAGTTTTAGTTTTCAAGGAGGAGAATGAATTTTTTCTCCATCGGATCGAAATTCTCAACGAGAACATTTAAAAAGTCATCACCATACTTCGAATAAAAAGTAAGGATGTTTTCATAACGTTCCTGCAACACGCCTTCGGGGAAAAGTTTTTCTTTCAGTTTACGGATCTGGTTCAAAGCCGTTTCATGCTTTTTCTTTTCCGCTCTCCGGATTCGCTCGTCCAATGCTTTCAAACTATTTTGCAATTTCTGTTTTTCAGCTTCCGTAGAGGCTTTCAGGGTTGAATCAATATCACTTACCTTGCTGATCAATTCATTGAACAGCGAATCCATTCCTGTGGAAACAGATTCCATAGAAAACGAAGACTGTGAATTCTGCTTCAAATATTTTTTTATCAACTCTTCTTCCGGAAGAAAAGCATCTTCAGGATTAAGCCCCAGTTTTTTCAGGCGTTCCTGTGTCGCTGAATCCAGAATCATCACACAATTCCTGAGAACGAGAACAGGTAACTGAGCTCCGTAGTGTTCAAACATTCTTTTGTATTCGAGCCAATACGAAATCTCGGCCGGTCCTCCGATGTAAGCGATGTTGGGCAACACTTTTTCCTGGTAAAGAGGACGTAGTACAACATTCGGACTGAATCGTTCAGGGTTTTTATCGATGGTTGCAAGAAGTTCTTCTTTTGAAAATTTAATTCCTGTATTCAGTACACTGAAGCTTCCATTTTCTTCAACAATACGTTCCCGGGAATTTTCACCTAGATAAAACAGATTGATCTCGCGAGGATGAACCTGTGCTTTGTATTTTTCCTCAATCTCCCGGATGGTTTGTCCTACCAATTTAAACGCAGACTGATTGACAACATCGTCTTTCATTTCACTCACAAAAAGTTTTTTCAATCGTGTATCATCTGCGTCAAGGATGATCAAACCGAATGTTGAAAAAAGTTCATGCACAATTAACCGTGCAGCTTCTCCCAAATTCTTTTTCTCCAGGTACGATTTTGAAAATGTATTAATTAATTTTTCCGCTGCGGGATTGACACCAATCAATTCCTTCACCTGCTGAATTGCCTCAGCAATTCCTTCGCACTTAATTTTTCCTGCTGCTCCTTTTGAAGTCGGCTTCCACTCCACTTTCTTTCCAAACAAATGAATGTGGTTGATCTCATCAAGATCGTGATCCTCACTTGCCATCCAGTAAACGGGAACAAAATTATATTCAGGAAAAATCTGCTGAAGCCGCAGCGAAAGATTAATGGTAGTAACAATTTTATAAATAAAATAAACCGGACCGGTAAACAGATTCAACTGATGCCCTGTTGTAACCGTGAATGTCGTATTCTCATTCAACAGAGAAATATTCTTCTCAACGGCAGGAGAGTATCCGTCCTTCCCGAGTTTTTGATATTGCTCCGAGACTATTCCAGTCAGAAGAGCGCGGTCAACACCTAACCCTTTTCGGCTGTTGATAACCTTTTCAAATCCTTCTTTTGAAAAAGAAGCGGACTGCAAAACTTCCGTTTGTTCAGCCGATGAAAGGTAGTCTGTAACAAGCGCAGTAAAGGAATTCGTGCTTGGAAAATCAATAAGTTTCTTAGAGAAAGTATGCATAAAAGTCAATGACGGAAGCAAAAGTACCTATTAAGTTTTCATTTAATAATTCTTCGAAAATGAATCAAAAATGCAGAATTTGAAATCCTCCAATACTTTCTTAGAATCGTATTATCAGCCGTTGCTATGCGCAATAAATTAATGTATATTTGTTCTGCCATAGTCAGGAATAAATTGCAGGAAAAAATCTGCGTTCAAAATTGTTTTTTGCTTTCATTTTTGAGTCAGATTTTTAGTGGTTATTTTTTGTCGTTACGTATAGTTGTCGCTTCCGTTTAATTTGAATTAAAAGTGATGAGTTAAGTGAATCAACAAATGTGAGTATTATAAATTAACTATACAGATTTACATGAAACAAAAATCCGTACGCAATTTTCAATCATCAATGAAATGGTTGTTTTGTCTTTCATTGGTTTTTGCGGTTAACTTTCTGCATGCTGCTGCACCACTCAGCTACGAGGTTACGCGCGATAGTTCTATAGCTTATAACTCAATTTCCTCTTCAGGAAACAGTGTTGCTAGTTGGAGAAATGGAGTGAGTACCGATGATAATTTAAGTAATACTATTCCGATCGGGTTTAATTTTACCTACCAGGGAGTCAGCTATTCTAATATACTGATTTCCAACAACGGTTTTATCACATTTAATATCGGTACAACGGAAACAGGAGCCGGTAATGTTTACAACGGCAATAACCAAACATTCTCGTTGTCCGGTTCCAATGGTTCTCCGTCCGCCATTGCTCCGTTTTATGATGACCTCCGCTGTAATGGAAACTTATTTACACAGGCAAGTTTAAATGCATCGATGAAATACAGTGTGACAACGGGAAGCAACCGGGTCTTTACTGTGGAATGGATTAGCATGCAGGCATACCAGCAAACCAGTCCCAATTACAATTTCCAGGTTAAATTGTATGAAGGAACCAACAACATTGAATTTGTCTATGGCAGCATGCAGGGTTTTAATGGTACTTCCAACAGCTACTTCCCATCTTATACTTGTGGAATAAACGGTTCAGTAATCAGTGCAACGCCATTAACCGGAGAATTACTGACACAGCAAATTCCCAACACAAGAAATTTTAGTGCGACACCATCATTTGGATTGTCAGCCGTTCCTAAGTGTTACACGAGGATTCTCTTTACACCCGGAACTTATACACCATATACCACTCCTGTTTCAACGGTTGTAAATAACAATCCGGCTGGCGCAATTTCTCTTCCTGTCAATTCATCACCATGTACTTCACTCTGCGGAACTTTTTATTCGTCTGCCGGTGCAAGTGCAACTTCCGGTATTCCTGTTTGTGTTGGAAATCCTGATGATGATATCTGGTTTTCTTTTGTCGCTACAAACCCCGCCACAACTATTACGGTATTAAGCGCAGGAGCATACGATGCAGTTGTTCAACTCCTGAACAGTTCTTTCTCCAGCCTTGCCTGTAAGAACGATGCTGTGTGGTTAACTGAAACCATCAATACATCAAGTTTAACTGTCGGACAAACGTATTATGTTCGCGTGTACGATTTTAATGCAGGTTTTGGAGCTGCCGGAAACGGACAGTTTTCTATCTGTGTAAGCGCAACTCCGCTTCCTCCTTCGAATGACAATTGCACCAGCGCAGTTGTTCTGCCTGTAAATACAACAATGATTGCAATGAATGGAACGAGCACCGTTGGTGCTACTGCATCTGCAGGTCCTACACCTTGCAATGGAACAGTTCCCGATCATGACGTATGGTATTCCTTTACTGCACTTACTCCGATTGCTACCATCCAGGTGCAAGGAGATCCCGGATTTGATCCTGCGATTGAGTTTTTATCAGGTACCTGCGGTACTACTTCAATGACTATTCTTCAATGCGCGAACAATACCAGTACAGGAGGTTTGGAAACGGTAAGTGCTTCAGGATTAACACCCGGGACGGTTTATTACCTCCGCATTTACAATGCTTCAGGAGGTGCTGGCATCGGAAGTTTTACGATCGGAGTTGCATCGGCTACTCCTGTCTGTGCAACAACTTTTAGCCCGATTAACGGAACGGCTCATTTATCTCCGGGAGGAATCACCTTATCGTGGAACAGTGTAAACAATGCAACTGGATACGATGTTTATGTCGATACGATAAACCCACCTGTCAAACTAAAAGGATCAAACATTTCCACTACAAGTCTTTTTTCAGGCGCATTGGTGCAGGGAAAAACTTATTTCTGGAGAGTATCTCCCCGAAACGGAGCGGGTGTAACAACCGGCTGTTTCATTAATCAGTTTGCTCCCATACAGCCGTATGTTGGAAT
Organism: Bacteroidota bacterium; assembly: GCA_043742705.1. Lineage (GTDB taxonomy): Bacteria > Bacteroidota > Bacteroidia > AKYH767-A > 2013-40CM-41-45 > JAPLDA01. The sequence goes on along the minus strand of JAYTXY010000195.1, from coordinate 7,020 downwards.
GAATATCAAACTTTTTATTTCCGGCTTTTACATAGGAAACAAAACAATGAATGCTGTAATTGATCCGACTAATTATCCTGATATTACAGACTCGATTACGGTGTCGCTTGCGCAAGCAACTTCTCCTTATCCCATCCTGTTTTCCGTGAAGGCTGCACTTAAGACCAACGGGACTGCACGTTGCCTGTTTCCGAATGAGGCGCTACTCGGAAACTATTTCATCGTATTCAATCACCGGAATAGTCTCGAGACATGGAGTTACAAGTACCTTGGATTCAATTCCGTGGACACTACGTTTGATTTTACCAATGCGCGAAGCTCCAATGCAAACAGTTTTCGTTTAGTAAGTTCTCCGCATCTGCAACAATTTACCAATGACAATGCAGCACCTGATGCAGTAACAGAATTGGACAACATTGTTCAACCTGTACCTCCTGCATCCTCTCAAAACGAAGAAGATAATTTCATCGGGGAAATGAACAGAACTGAATCAGAAGGTCTACTGATGATTGATCCTTTTTTCAATCCGTAGCGGATACCTTTAAAGAAAAGAATTTCTGTTCTTTCTTTCTGTCACTTCAGAATTTTTTCTGACTGTTTATCTATCTTTTCATTTCCAGGCATCAGATCTTTGGCAAGCTGAATGACAGCTTTTGCTTTTGCTGTATCTTTTGAATCCAGGAGATAGTTTGTATAAACAACAAATGCCTGTGAAAGTAAATCGTATTGATCGGCATCGAATTTTGTATTGCCGTCATTTTTCTTTTTCTTCAGCATGGTCATTCCGGTCTCAATCGTCCTTTCACCTTCGGGTTTTGCATCTGAACGACACAAGTATGTTCCGCTGAGGACAAGCATACTTTCCTCTTTGTCATAATTTTTTGCAACGTCACGCGCCAGTGTTTGTAAATTCTTAAAATCTTTTTTGTCCTCCATCGTAACGCAGAAAAGCAGTACTGCCTTTTTCAAATCACGGAGGTAGTCGGCATTCTCTCTCTGAAGATCTCCGCTCTTGTCCTTCTTTTTGAATCGTCCCATGTAGTTGAGGGATTTACGCAAAGGGTCCTTGAATTTTTTTGCATCAAAACTTTCAATGTCCTGGGAAATGGCATAGTAACACATGCTCATGTACAGATACGGGTACGGACTTCTTGCCGTGTTATCGTCCTTGATATAATCATCACATGTTTCAATGCACTTTACATATTTATCAAGCGTGTAAAGGTTGACAAGCTTGTTGTAGATTTTTTCATCGTCCTTGCTGTAATCTTTGTCTTTCGCCTTTTGCGAATAAGCAAACGAAGTCACAAGGAAACAGGTGAGAAGAATAGAGACAATTTTTTTCATTGGTTAAGAATTTTGTATGCAACCAAATGTAGAAAATATTTCGCATCCGTAGTTTATCTTACATTTCATTTCAAGATTGAATAAAAATAGGAAGTACAATTGCTTCCTGTAAAAATTATTTTACATTTGATGCTTGAAAGGTTTCCGGTGAAAGTCGGGATGAAAAGGGAATCGCGTGAAAGTCGCGAACAGTTCCCGCTGCTGTAAGCTCCTTTAGTTCATTCATAAAGATGAATGAGATTCTGATCACTATTCAAACCACTGTTTCTCACTGTACGAAACGGGAAGGATGATCCGGATGGAGTAAGTCAGAAGACCTGCCTTCAACAATGAAATTAACTGAGTGCTTTCGGGTAAAAAGCAACATGCAAAAGATGGATGTTTCTTTCCATTTCTTCCTGCCTGTTTTATCCGAAAGCATACCTTTATTAAAGTTTATTATTTGAGTATAAATATTTATTTATCAATAGATTAAAGCATTACACAAAAACTAAAATTAAGATGAAAAGAAAAATTACCCTCACGCTTTTTACACTGCTTTCAGGTTGGCTTTCTGTGCACTCCCAAAATTATGTACACAAGGTAATTATCCTCAACGAAGGAAAATACGATTATGTTAACCAGGTACAGATAGTTCCTGTAACGCTTGGAGTCTATGATCCAACTGCCCGCGTCTACACATCAGTTGATACAATTCGCAATGCGCGTTTTGGTTCGCACGTAATGGTAGACGGGTTGAATATTTATGTTGCTGCCGACAACAAGATTATTCGGTATGATGCTGACAGCTATCAGCGACTTTCCACAGCTACTCTTCCGGGAGTTCGAAAGCTTGCTGTCTGGAACAACCAACTGCTTGTTTCGCGGGGAGAATACTTACAGACCTTCAGTTCGTACTTCAATGTGTTTGATAAAAACAATTTGGGTTTCCTGTACGACCTTCCTGTTGCATCAGGACCACAGTATGCTTCAGAAGGAATCGTGGTGAAGAACGATACGGCTTACATCGCAATTAACAATGGCTATAATTGGGGAAATGAAGTCGGACTAATCGGCCGCATAGATCTTGTTAACCAAAACTATTTGAATGAAATCAATCTGGGAATTCACGGAAAAAATCCTGAGCACCTGGTTATTGATGACAATACTCTGTACACAGTGAATAACAATGATTACACGGTCTCAAGCATCAGCAGCGTTAACATCGCTTCACAGGCTGTTAATACGGTTGATCTCAACGTTACATCCGGTTGCGGAGCGTCTACGTTTGCATCTGACTACATCGTATTCCAGGCTTCGGGAGATACGAAACTCGGTCGATTCAGCACTTCGACATTCACCATGTATGATACGTTGTACGTGAACAGAAATATTTACGGAATGGCAACTGATGATATAAACAACCTTCTTTACATAGGTGAAACAGATTATTCAACGTATGGAAAAATACTGATGTTTGATTATTCCGGTGCTGTTGTGGATTCTTTTGATGTGAGTATCGCTCCAGGGAACATCGCACTCGATATTCGCTCAGCCGCAGGAGTGCATGAATCAGTGATTGCTTCAGGTCGCCTTTCCTGTTATCCGAATCCGGCTTCTGAACGTATCACAATTCTGTCTGCCGGAAAAAATAATTCGTTGGAAGATATTTTTGTGCTAACTGATTTAACAGGACGTGAAGTAAAGCGGATTTTCTCAGCTCAACATTCATTCACGCTTGATCTTCATTCACTGGATGCCGGAATGTATGTGCTTCAATCAATGACTGATTCAAGTTTGAAAACAAAAATCGTTAAACAATAATTTTAAAAACCACGAACCATGACCAGTTCAAATCAAAATTTTATTCGATCAGCAGTCGTCATCGGAATGATGCTCTTGATTGCATTGACGCGCTTAATTCCTCATCCAGCGAATTTCACAGCCGTGATGGCAGTAGCTTTATTCGGTGGTGCAAAAATCAAAAATAAATCATTTGCTGTTCTTGTTCCGATCATTGTTATGTTATTGACGGATATGATAATCGGGTTCCATAAATTGATGCCTTTTGTATATGGCTGTATTGCGCTTACCTCTTTTATAGGAATGTACGTAGAAAAAAAATCCAGTCCGCTGTTTATCATTGGAGGATCTGTGATTGGTTCCACAATTTTCTACCTCGTTACCAATGCAATAGTCTGGTACCACGATCCGCTTCATACACAAAATGTAAGCGGGTTGCTGATGTGTTACAATGAGGGAATTCCATTTTACCGCAACCAACTGTTTGGTGATTTGTTTTTCAACTTCGTTTTGTTTGGTAGTTACAACCTGGCGAAGAGCAAATATCCTGTATTGGCTTATTCACGCTGAAATTTATTCTTAGAATTCCCTAAAAAAAATAAAACCTGCCTTACGGGGCAGGTTTTTTTAATTGTTCAACCTTACGGGGCTGACGTGATTAATCAATCTTACGGGATTGCTTGGGATAAGGAATCAAAAATTTTAGCGAATGAACTTTAAACACAGTAGGTTTAACGGGGAGAGAAAGGGAATAGATCTCCTGAAATGGTTTGCTTTCTTACATTAATTTCTGTTTACCATAGGATCGATTTAACTTAATTAAATCTTTCTTTTTTACATCCTTTTTAAGCTATTGACCTATCGTTTTTGTCTCCTAACAGAATTATCTTGAATAAATTAAAAAAAAATTGCATCTTGCCTTGTCTTTAAGTTGGGTAAATTCTGAATGAATCGAGTCGTCATATTCTTCGTGTTATTTTTATGGGCCTTTTGCAATTCATCAGCAATTGCGGTGGCACCGCCTGTACCTGATTGGCAGAAGTGCTTCGGAGGTTCCGGAGTTGATATTCCCAATAAAATTATTCATTCAACTGACGGTGGTTACATCGTTGCAGGAAGTACTTCATCCTCAAATTTTGATATCACGATGAATCACGGTGCCCGGGATATCTGGGTTATCAAAACCGATTCCATCGGATCCATTGTCTGGCAAAAGACCTTTGGCGGGTCATCAAATGATTTTGCATCCACAATCCTTGAGATGAGTAACGGGGATATTGTCGTTGCAGGATACACCTCTTCAAATAATGGTAATGTCTCAGGAAATCACGGAAACATTGATGAGTGGTTGCTTCGTATTGGTCCGTCAGGAAATTTAATCTGGCAAAAGACCTTCGGTGGTTCATCTGCCGACATCTGCAATTCAATGGCTCTTTGCGCTGATGGTGGGTTTATTCTTGGTGGAAGTAGTTCTTCCACAAATGGAGATGCAAGCGGAAATCATGGCGACAAGGATTTTTGGATTGTAAAAACCGACAGTGCCGGAAACCTGCAATGGCAGCAGTCTTTAGGCGGCAGCGGAACCGATGAATGCTACGCAATCAGAACTACACATGACGGAGGATACATTGCTTCCGGATTGACGAACTCAAATGACAGCCAGGTTTCAGGCAACCAGGGAGCATTTGATTTTTGGGTTGTAAAACTTGATGCAGCGGGAAGTATTACATGGCAAAGATGTCTTGGTGGATCTTCTAACGAAGTATCGACAACCGCTCTTGAAAATTCAGCCGGTGAGATCATGGTTAGCGGATATACAAATTCAGGCGATGGAGATGTTTTAGACAACCATGGAAGCAGTGACTACTGGCTTGTTTGGCTGGATTCAGCCAACGGAAATATGTTGTCGCAACACACCTACGGAGGAACAAATTCTGACATTGCTTATGATTTAATTCCTACGATCGATGGCGGATATATGCTTGCAGGTGGAAGTTTTTCCAGCAATTTTGATGTCACCTCAAGTCATGGCGGTGAAGATTTCTGGTTCGTAAAAACAGATGTTAGTGGAAACATTGTGTGGGAAAGAACTTACGGTGGAACCGGAAATGATCGTCCCGTTTCCATCCTTGAAACCGGTGACCAGGAATTTTCTGCAATCGGTTACACGTATAGCAACAACAATGATGTAAGTGGTCTTCATGGAAACTCAGATATTTGGTTTTTAAAATTATCGTGCCTCGCTCCTTCCGCAAATTTCTTAATGCCCGACAGTGTGTGTGTCAATACGCTTGTGAATTTCACAAACGCCTCGATTCATTCAGCACAGTACGAATGGAAAGTAAATGACGGACTTTTTTCAAACCGTACAAATTCAAATTTTCAATTCACTTCTTCGGGAAGGTATAAAGTTAGTCTTGTGAGTTCCACCTGCTATTCGAATGATTCTATTAGCAGGTTTATCACAATAATCGATTATCCCGTTCCTTCCATCACATCCTCCGATCCTTATTTGTGCGAAGGAAACTCCGCAACACTTTCAGCTTCACTTGCCGACAGTTATTATTGGAGCACAGGCCAAGCCGGCCAGGCAGTCAGCGTAGATTCAGGTGGAACCTATGCGGTTACCGTTACTAAAAATGGTTGCAGCGCTACAACATTCTATTCAATTCCTGAATATTCCAATCCTGTTGTAACTCTCTGTGGTGATACAACAATTTGTTCTGTCTTTTCCATTGACTTGAGTGCACCTTCCGGGTATCAAAGTTATGCATGGCAAAATGGTTCAACTGATTCTGTTTTCCATGTAACGACAGATGGAATTTATTCGATTACCGTAAATGACGGACGATGCAGTTCAACTGCCTCCATTCATGTCGGAACAATGATTTGTCCGGTGGTGACAGCAAATTTCGAAGCAACCCAAACATCTGTTTGCAGGAATTCTTGCATTGATTTTACGAACCTCTCTGAAAATTCGACATCATGGGAATGGTCTTTCCCAAATGCTGAAACAACCGGTTCGACTGATCAAAGCCCGACCGGCATTTGTTATAATACTCCCGGTACATATCCCGTTTATCTTGTTGTACACGGAGCATATAATATGTCGACTGCAATCATGCAGCAGAATTACATTATCGTAAATGATTTTCCTTCAAAGCCAACCATATTTCCAAACGGAACATTCCTCACTAGCACGAACGCTGCAACGTACCAATGGTTTCTCAACTCAACCGTTATTGACGGTGCAAATTCCCGAACACTTAGTGCTGATGAACCCGGCTACTATTCCGTGCTGGTTTCAAATACAAGTGGTTGTTCCGCTCTTTCTGATTCAGTTTACATTGCGATCACCGGAATTGGTAAACCCGAAGATCTTAATAAACTGACTGTTTTCCCGAATCCATCCACCGGAATGTTTACCATTTCTATTAATGATCGCCTCACTAAGACAGCTCATCTGACTGTTTCCGATCTCACCGGAAAAATTTTGATTGAGACGCTTGTTGAAGGATCGAATGGAAAGTTAAAAGAAACCGTTAACCTTGAGAATTTTTCAGAAGGCGTTTATATGTTGCAGGTAAGAACGGATTCTTATACCATCAATAAAAAGCTGGTTATTGAAAAATAAGAAGCAAGGATTTAACAATTCCTCTATTAAAAAATAACTTTGAAACGCGGATTAATTTTGTTTCTTTGTTCCTCTTTGCAAAACACCTGTCTATTCTGCGTTTGCACCTGATTAATAAAAATTAAACATGGCTAACAACGTTGCTGAATCAACACAAGTACGAAAGCGTTTTGACCTGGCGAAAGTGGGTTATCTTTTTCTTTCATTGGTGCTGGTGTATTGGGCATTGTGGTTCATCTGCGTGTTGATTAATCCGA
>JAYTXY010000194.1:0-3209 GCA_043742705.1 Bacteroidota bacterium | reverse complement strand
CAACGACTTCTTTTTTCTCATTTTTGCAATTCCCGGAATTGCCGGGCTATACATCGGAATGAAGAGTGACTTCAATTTTCTTTTCTGGATCGGAATGGGAATCACCTTGTATGGATTCACCTATTTTTTTATTCATGATATTTTTATCCACCAGCGACTCAAACTCTTCAGGAACATTGACAACACCTACTTCAAAGCAATACGGAGAGCACACAAAGTGCACCATAAACATTTAGGAAAGGAAGAGGGAGAATGTTTTGGAATGCTTTGGATTCCTTTTAAATATTTTTCAGACAAAAAACTAAATCAGTCATGAAGTTCCTCTACCTCCTTATTAATTTTTGCTCGGTCATCGTACCTCTTCTTTTTTCATTTCATCCAAAACTGAAATTTTACAAACGCCTGAAATCATTTTTTCCTGCCTGCTTACTTACGGCCACATTCTTTATAGTATGGGACATCTTCTTTACTGCAAAAGGAGTTTGGGGATTTAACAACAACTACATTACCGGAATCTACTTTTTCAATCTTCCACTCGAAGAAATTCTGTTTTTCATTTGCATTCCATTTGCCTGCGTCTTCACTTATCACTGCCTGAATATCTTCTTTAAAATGCAATGGCAACCGAGAGCAGAAGATGTTTTTATTTTGACCGTTGCGACTTTGCTGTTGACTTCAGGATTAATTTTCCAAAGTAAAGTCTATACTGCAGTTACGCTCATCAGCCTTTCCTTTTTGCTTCTTCTGTTGAAGTTTATCCTGCACGCCAATTGGATTGGAAAATTAGTTACCATCTACCCTCTTTTGTTAATTCCCTTTTTCATTGTCAATGGGATACTTACGGGAAGCGGACTTGAAAACCCGGTTGTGTGGTACAATGCAGATGAAATTATCGGTCTACGAATACTTACCATTCCTGTGGAAGATTTTTTCTATGGATTTGAATTAATTATTATAAACGTTTTTATCTATGAATATTTTGAAAACAAATCCGCAGGAAATCGTCACCATGTAACTCAGTCTCTAACAACAAAACAAATTTGAAACCAAGTAATCAACCCATCACTGTCTTTTGGTTTCGCAGAGACCTGCGTTTTCACGACAACCATGGACTTTTTGAAGCGCTGAAAAGATCAAAACACGTTCTCCCTGTTTTTATTTTTGATACAGATATTCTGAGTTCTCTTTCTGATAAAAAAGATAAACGCGTTTCATTTATACATGACTCACTCATTTATCTTCAAATTGAAATACTGAAGCATGATTCCTCCTTGTATATCATTCATGACACGCCGGAAAATGCATTTAAGACTATCTGCAATAATTTCAATGTAAAAGAAGTTTTAACAAACCATGATTATGAGCCTTATGCAATTGAGCGGGATAAAAAAATTGCTGAATGGCTGAGCACTAAAAAAATACCTTTTCACTCATTTAAAGACCAGGTTCTGTTTGAAAAATCGGAAGTAGTGAAGAATGACGGAGCGCCCTATACCATTTTTACGCCTTACTCAAAAGTCTGGAAACAAAAACTGAAAGAAGAAGGAATTCCAAATTATCCGAGTGAAGAATTTCTGGACAACCTTGTAAAACTAAAACCACTTCCGATTCCTTCGTTGAATGAAATTGGCTTTCAAAAATCAAACACAAAGGTTCCCTCATTCAGGCTGAACAACAACGTGATTCGCAATTATCATAACACCCGAAATCTTCCTGCTGAAAACGGAACCGGTAAAGTAAGCGTACATCTTAGATTTGGAACGGTGAGCGTAAGAAAGCTCGTTCAGTCAGCCGTTGTGTTGAATGAGCAATGGTTGAACGAACTGATCTGGAGGGAATTTTTCATGATGATACTTTTTCATTTTCCTTCAGTGGTAACAGATAGTTTTAAGAAAAAATACGATGCGATTGAGTGGCGAAACAACGAAGCCGAATTTGACGCATGGTGCAAAGGGAAAACCGGCTACCCGATTGTGGATGCAGGAATGAGGGAACTAAATGAAACAGGATTGATGCACAACCGGGTGCGTATGATTACAGCCAGTTTTCTCACCAAACATTTATTGATTGACTGGAGATGGGGCGAAGCCTATTTCGCAGAAAAACTTCTTGACTATGAACTCTCATCCAACAACGGAAACTGGCAATGGAGCGCGGGTTGTGGCTGTGACGCTGCACCATATTTCAGAATCTTTAATCCCGCAGAGCAGACAAAAAAATTCGATCCGGAATACAAGTACATAAAGCGTTGGGTGCCCGAATTAAATACCAATAAATATCCGAAAGAAATCGTTGATCATCCGCTCGCACGGGAACGAGTGTTGAGAGTTTTTAAAGAAGGTATCAATGCCTTTCGCTAATTTTTCTCCATGAAAAAAGGTCTGAGAAAAATTTTCCCAGACCTTGTTTTTGTGTTTATGTGCAGAGCGGTTATCTACCGATATCTGCAGTACAAAGCAGCAAAAGCACAGTCGAAGTTACAATACGTGCCACTGGGTAAAATGAAGTACCCAGCAGCACGGATATAAGCAACTCTAAGTAAATTGTTAAATTACGTTTCAACTTCTTTCTTTTCAAGACTTCATTGATATATTTGAAGAAGTATTTTTATGGACCAACGGAACAAAAGACTTTCGCTAAAAATGATTTCGAAAAAAAATTCGCTCTCTTCCCTTGTACTTCTTGTGGCTTGTGCATTTGCGCAACTCGCATCAGTCGCCCAGATCACACTCACTCCCTTTTGCACGGGATTTACAAAACCTGTTGACATTACCAGTTGTGGTGACAGCAGGCTATTTATTGCAGAACAGCCCGGACGAATTTTTATCTGTGATTCATCCGGAACAAAAAATCCTGTACCATTTCTAGATTTTGTATTACTATACAGATCCGGTTACAACCTGCAACAATTCAGACACAATAAAGTTTCGTATAGATAATTGTCTCACCGTTGAAGAAAGCAGATCACCTGCAGACTTGCTTTACCCAATACCTGCTGATGACAAATTAATTCTCAAAGCAGGAATTATTTCGACTTCTGATTTTGAAATTACAGATGTAACGGGAAGAAAAATTGTTGTCCTTAAAAACAGTTATCCAAAAAATAACCGGTTCGAGTTCAATGTCACCGCCGACCAGCTCACATGGCTGAACCTCATGCGTGAACACATCGCGACGGCCATCAGCATCGAGCCGGATGATTTTGAATC
>JAYTXY010000193.1:0-13461 GCA_043742705.1 Bacteroidota bacterium | reverse complement strand
CAGCGAAACAAGCAAGAAAAATTTTTTGATTTTTTCTCGTAGAATTTCTTCGCATTTTTTTCTCACTTTTGTTCTGCAATACGTTAGCCCAAAGCAAAGCAAATCGAATATCGCAATACGCACATTTCAAATCGCATCACATGTACAAAACCCTTCAACCCGTTCTCGAAAAAGAATTAGAAGAAATAAAATCAGCAGGACTCTACAAACAAGAGAGAATTATCACGACACCTCAAGGCGCAGAGATTAATGTTGGCAGCAACTCCTCCCCTTCGGGGAGGTTAGGTGGGGCTTCTGTTTTGAATTTTTGTGCAAACAATTACCTTGGATTATCATCTCATCCGAAAGTGATTGCTGCTGCAAAGAAAACGATTGACACGCATGGTTACGGAATGTCATCCGTTCGCTTCATCTGCGGAACACAGGACATTCATAAAACACTGGAGAAAAAAATTGCAGACTTTCTCGGTACTGAAGACTCGATTCTGTACGCTGCGGCTTTTGATGCAAACGGTGGAATCTTTGAACCGTTGCTGAATGAACAGGATGCTATCATCAGTGATGAGTTAAACCACGCTTCCATTATCGATGGTGTTCGGTTGTGCAAAGCAGAACGATTCCGCTACAAGCATAACAACATGGAAGAGTTGGAAAAGGTATTGAAGGAAACACAACATCTTCGTCACAGGATGATTGTTACGGATGGAGTTTTTTCCATGGATGGAACCATTGCTCAGCTTGATAAAATTTGTGATTTCGCTGACAAGTATGCTGCGCTCGTGATGATCGATGAATGTCATGCCTCAGGATTTATGGGAAAGACGGGAAGAGGAACGCATGAATACCGCAATGTAATGGGACGAGTCGACATTATTACGGGAACGCTTGGCAAAGCGCTTGGTGGTGCGATGGGCGGATTCACAGCGGCAGGAAAAGAAGTCATTGATTTACTTCGTCAGCGATCTCGTCCATACTTGTTTTCTAATTCATTGGCTCCATCCATCGTCGGAGCTTCTATCGCAGTGATTGACATGCTCAGTGAAACGACTTCCTTGCGTGACAAACTTTGGGAAAACACAAAATATTTTCGTGAGCAAATCACTAAATCCGGTTTTGATATTAAGCAGGGCGAACATCCGATTGTTCCCATCATGCTTTACGAAGCAAAGTTGGCTCAGGATTTTGCATCACGTTTACTTGATGAAGGAATTTATGTCACGGGTTTCTTTTTCCCTGTTGTTGCAAAAGGAAATGCACGAATTCGTGTTCAGATTTCTGCTGCGCATGAACGGCATCACCTTGACAAGGCGATTGGAGCATTTACAAAGGTTGGAAAAGAATTAGGTGTTATTAAGAATTCGATACAGATATAATTGAAAATTGAAGATTGAATATTGAAGGGAATTTCAATAACGCTCAGTCTTAATTTTCAATTTTCAATTTTCAATCTTCAATGGTTTCAATCTACACAGACGGCTCCTCACGAGGTAATCCGGGTCCCGGAGGATTCGGTGTAGTCATGATTTCAGGAAGTCACCGGAAAGAAATTTCGCAAGGGTTTAAACTCACCACAAATAATCGCATGGAATTAATGAGTGTGATTGTCGGATTGGAGACGCTTAAGAAAGAAGGCTCGCACGTCACGATTTATTCCGATTCAAAATACGTGGTCGATTCTGTAGAAAAAAAATGGGTGTTTGGGTGGGAGAAAAAATATTTTCACGAAAAAAAAAACCCGGATCTCTGGCAACGGTTTCTAAAAGTGTATCGGAAGCATAAAGTGAAATTCGTATGGGTGAAAGGTCATGCGGAAAACAAAGAGAACAATCGTTGCGATGAACTGGCAGTGCAAGCATCTCAGAATTATGATTTACTTACTGATGTTGGTTACAATCCTTAATTAGCGATGTGCGACCTGCGATATGCGTATTGCGAAAAAAATCTGATTCAAATCGCACATCGCAATACGCATATCGCAGGTCAGTTTTCGCGATAAATTTTCTGCAGCCGCTTATCCCTCTCATTCTTTTTAATGTCATCAATTGTATCATTCAATTGATCGCGCTGCTTTTTTATTTTCTCGAGTTTACTTTCTTCAATGAATGCGTTGTTGGCAGTTGGACTCACTGCTCTCATTTCCTCAACTTGCTTCAGTTCCTTTGAAATCCTGCTGCTGAGTTCTGCCGAAACATCTTTAAGTGCATTCGTTGCGGCATTCCTCATCCAGCGCGAAGCTGCCGTTCTGCTGACATTGGCAAGTCCTTCAGTTCCCGACTGAATTATTTTTGCGTCTTCCATTTTCAAAAGAAATTTTGTGTAAGACGAAATCAGCGAGTACCGTTCGTAACCGTTTACTTTTTTTAATGTGGAAAGAAGAAAGGTGTTGTTTTCTTCTTTTCCTGTTTGTGCATATAAAATTGCAACAGCTGTTTTTACCTGGTCGTCATCATCATGCTCTAATTTTTTTGCCAATTCCATTCCACGCTTTTCATCTTTGTCGCAAATGATTTTGAACGCGCTCGTCATCACGAGGTAGGATGAATCGTTCAATGCGTTTTCATAGACACTCATCAGTGAATCATCACTGCAATATTTTGCCAACGCTTTCAATGCTCCTGAACGAACCTGTGATTTATCATCGTTCTTTGCCATTGCAACCAGTTTCGATGCAAGTCTCTTCTCATCAGATTTCACCACATCACCTATGTTTTTAATTGCAGAGAGACGAATGTTCCAGAATTTATCGCTCAGTGCATCTTCCATCATCTTTGATCCCGCTGTATTCGGTTCATACGTGACACCAATCTTTGTCACCGCTTCAAACCGGTCGAGATAAAGCGGAGCATGGTAGTATTGAAAAATGAAATCGGCTTTTAATTTGTTATCCTTCTTGATGCACAACAACATCTTCTCTGCATCTACATTTACCAAATCCGGTTTTGAAGGAAGGGTAAATACAAAGGCTTGTTTTATTTTTTCAATCGTGATCTTTTTTCGATCCACTTTCCCATCATGATATAAATCCACCAGCAATGGAATTTTATACAACGGATTCTTTTGTAGATCCTGAGTTTGTGTAATGGTGACTGTCTCCTGTTTAGCTGAATCATTCCATGCGTAGTCAATTGTGAGAGATGGTTTGCCGTGATTCAAAAACCATTCGTTGAAAAACCAGTTCAAATCTTCACCGGTTATTTTTTCAAAAGCGAGCCGTAAATCGTGAACTTCTCCGGAAGAAAATTTGTGTGACTCAAGGTAATTATTGAGTGAAGCGTAAAACGCTTCATCTCCGACATGTTTACGAAGCATGTGTAACACTCTTCCTCCTTTGCTGTAGCTTACTGCATCGTACATGTCTTCCCGGTCTTCGTAATCAAAACGAATCAGATCCGGATCTTTTCCTTGTGAAGACTGGAGGTAGTTCGACTGACCAAGCTGGTTTATATAATCTGCGTCATCGCGCCCGAACTTGTATTCATACCACAAGTATTCGCCATAATTCGCAAAGCTCTCGTTGAGAGAAAGGTTCGCCCATGATTCACACGTAACCAAATCACCAAACCAATGATGAAAAAGTTCGTGAGCGATATAATCTTCGAAATCATCGTCCAGGTATTCGCGTGAATTTTCCTGAACGGCTTCACGGTGAACTACAGCCGTAGTGTTTTCCATTGCACCTGAGACAAAATCGCGCACTACAATCTGCGAGTATTTTTCCCATGGAAACGTAACTCCAAGTTTGGTGGAAAAGAATTCAAGCATCTCCGGCGTATGTCCGAAAATCATCTTTGCGTATTTTTCATAATCATGTTCCACATAATAATTCACTTCGATATTTCTCCAGCGATCTTTCACGATTGCATAATCGCCAACGGCAATCATCGTGAGGTAAGGAGCGGCAGGAAGGCTCTGCTTCCAGTAATCCGTTCTTGTTCCGTCAGAATTACTTGTTGAGGTAATAAGCAATCCGTTTGACAATGTCTTATACATTGTGTCGACTGTAATGTAAATTTCCTGCGTCATCTTTTGTGACGGATTTTCAATAGTTGGAAACCAGACGGAGTTGGATTCTGTTTCTCCCTGCGTCCAGATTTCTTTTGGTTTGTCCGGATCAGATCCGTCAGCATTGATGAAATACAATCCTTTATCTTTCGTAATGGCAATACTTCCGCCCTCACTTAGTTCATCAGGCTTTGAAGTATAATCAACAAAGACAGTGTAGTCTTCATCATGTTTGTATTCTTTATCGAGTTTTATTCGGATCAGAAGATTGTCGTAGTAAAAATTTAATTTTTCATGCTCGGTGTTTTTCTTCACAAGAGAAACTTCCCTGATATCCATTCCTCTTGCATTCAGTATTAAACTATCTGTCGTATAAAAATGAGGATGAAGAGTAATGGTTGCTTTTCCAAAGAGATACTTTTTCTGCCAGTCGAATTTCACTTCTAATTTTGTGTGAACAAGATCATTAATCAGTGGATAAGAGTCACGATAAACTTTTCGTTCAACGCGCGTTACAACTTCGTCATTCTTTAAAGGTTCGTTATGAGTAGCGGTTTCTTTCGGAGTGTTGCAGGCAATTGCAACAACGAGAAAGTAAAGAAGGAATAAGAATCGAAGTTTCATCAGTGGAGTAAAAGTAAATATGATTCAAAGATAGATGAATACCCTGTTAAATATGGTTACACAGGAATAGTTTATCTTTGTGCGATGTACAAAACGACTGTCAATAATAGGAAATTTCAAATTGAGTTTGGTTCAGAGCATCCTTCCATCAATGGAAAAAAGTTTGAGGCTGATGTTCTTGAATACAAGAAAGGAAAATTTCATATCATTCGGAACAACCGTTCCTTTGAGGCAGAAGTTGTGAGCGCAAACAAAGAAGAAAAGACATTTGCAATTAAAGTGAACAATACGATGTACACCGTTTCTGTAAAGGATGATTATGATGAGCTGTTACGTGATATGGGAATGGATTCTTCTGCAAGTAAAAAAGTAAATGACATCAAAGCGCCAATGCCCGGACTTGTATTAAATGTAATGGTCCAAAGCGGACAAAAGATTCAGAAAGGCGATGCACTCATTGTACTCGAGGCGATGAAAATGGAAAATATCCTGAAATCTCCCGCTGACGGAGTCATCAAAAAAGTGAATATTATCAAGGGAGATAAAGTGGAAAAAAACCAGGTGCTGGTAAATTTAACTTGAACGAATAAAAATAACTTTTCGATCAATCCGATATTGCAGAGTCATTCAGGAGGAATCTTTTTAGCAGGGAGTTAAACTCTTTCCATTGATTTCATGGTGGGTAAACCTTCTCACAACAAATAAAAAAGATGCTTCCAGCATGACGCGAGATTTGGTTTGCTCGCTTTGTTGGATGAAGTTTTTTAGGCCTTCACAAGGCTTAGCATCGATTCAAAAATAATTTTTCCGTCTGTGTTTCCTAACACATCATCTGCTGCGCGTTCAGGATGCGGCATCATTCCGAAAACATTTTTTGTTGCATTGCAAATGCATGCAATGTTTTCCAACGCTCCGTTCGGATTGGAAGTTTCATCAACGACTCCGTGTTCATCGCAATAACGAAATAGAATTTGTCCATTGTCATTCAGCATTTTCAATGCTTGTTCATCCGCATAAAATCTCCCTTCCCCATGAGCGATCGGAATCTTCAACGGTTGTGAAGGATCAACAAGTGCAGTAATCAGTGAATCAGTATGCACGGATTTGATGTACACATTCTTACAAATGAACTTGTGACCTGTATTGTGCAACAAAGCACCCGGAAGTAAGCCTGATTCACAAAGTATTTGGAATCCATTGCACACACCGAAAACAAATCCGCCTTTGTCAGCGAACTCAATCACTTCTTTCATGATCGGTGAGAAGCGTGCAATCGCTCCTGAGCGAAGGTAATCACCATATGAAAATCCACCCGGCAGAATAATAAAATCACATCCCTGAAGATCGTGATCTTTGTGCCAGAGTTTCACAACCTTCTGTCGCATGATTGTTTCAAGAACATAAATCATGTCCTGGTCGCAATTGGATCCCGGGAAAACTACAACACCGAATTTCATTTGGAGGAATATTTTGGAGACGCAAATATAAGAACCATTCTATAAATCCCTGTTCAATCCTGTTTTTTCTGAGTAATCATTTCGCTTACCCCTCGAATCGTTCATTCATCAAAAAACGCTTGTAGTCTGTGGATTATCCGTCTATCTTCAATGTCAGTTAAAGCCAAGACCGATCATGAGAAAACGAATACTCATTCCGGTTATCATCTTTGCGGTTTTTCAGAATGCATCTGCGCAGCGTCATGCTGATATCGGTTTTGCAAGCGGTGTAGTTAACTACGTTGGTGATCTTGGAAACGATCGCTATTTCCCGACTTCCTCTGCCAGTCCCGGATACCAAATCAACATCAGGGATTTTATAAATAACCCGGCGAAGACGGGGAAGAAATATAGGGCTTTATCGATGGAGATGCGTTTCAGCTGGCATCGTCTTCAATATGATGAAACCGAACAGATCGGTAATGACAAAGGAGTGCAACTTAGAAATTACCAGCGCGGATTGAGTTTCCGGAATGATGTGATTGGCACATCTGTAAATTGTACATATACTTTTTATTCGAACAAATATTTACCGCTCTACAAACAGAAGATTTGCTATTTTCTTCTTGCCGGAGTTGGAGTGTATCATGGAACTCCGAAAGCTGACCTGTTCAAAGGAGACGCAAAACTTTCCAACCGTTATTATGCATGGGCAGATGGTACGATCCGCGATGCGGAAGAAAATAAATATGGAATCGGAAACGTCATTAAAAAAGACGGAGTATATGAAACCAATCTGCAGGATTGGATGACGGAAGGACAAGGAACGAATCCTGAGGTTAACAATAAGAAACCATACAGCACTACCAATCTCGCTTTTCCACTTGGTGTCGGTATTCGTTACGGAATGAATAAGAAGATTACGCTCTCAATGGAATTCGATTTCTATTATTTCACGACCGATTACCTTGATGATGTTAGCGGACGTTATGCTACCTACGAAGAACTGAAAGCATCTTTCCCTGATCCCGAAAAGTTTGCAATGGCAAAATATATTTCTGACCCAAGCGGAAAAGGAACAAATGGATTCACCGGAGTATCAACCAGCAAAAGAGGAAACCCGAATAAAAATGACAGCTACACTTTTTTAAGTCTCGAGGTGTCGTATAATATTCTGTTAAAGAAAAAAGGTCTCTGGACAAATCTCAGTATGAAATAATAAAACCAAAATATACCGGACTTAATATGAAACAAGAGTAATCTTTTAGTCCAAGTAAGTAAAGAGGCGCTCAATGGGCGCCTCTTTGTATTTTATGTCTTGTTATAGTGAGTAGTTTATCCTGTATCGAATTACGAATTGAAAAATGAATTTACAAATACTCGAATGCCCTGTTGTAATTGAATTTTATGTAGTGGATCAATTTGATGGTTTAAGGATCTGCTATGTGCTCGATTCTACCACTAAGATCACTTAGAAACACTGAGAATTTTCTTAGTGAACCTTCGTGTCCTTAGTGTCTTAGTGGTTACAATAAATCCAAACTGAACCACTGCCGAATTTTATCTCTCCTTTCGCGTATTCGTAAATTCGCATAAATTCGTAATTCGATAGAGGAAGAACAAGCAAATTCAAAAACTAATTTGTCTCTAGCACTTTCAACAATTCATCCAATTTCGGAGTGAGAATAATTTCTGTTCTGCGGTTCTTTCGTTTTGCCTCAGCAGTACTTCCTGTATCAATCGGAACGTAAGGTCCCCGTCCTGCAGCAGTAAGGCGATTTGGAGAGGTGGTTGAATTTTTCGTGATGATTTTAACAACGGAAGTTGCACGCAGTACGCTCAGCTCCCAATTGTCTTTTGCTCCGCTCGGAAGTGTTCCTGAAATAGGAACATCATCAGTATGTCCTTCCACCAATACGTTAATGTCTTTATTTTTTTCAAGTACAGTTGCAAGTTGTTTCAATGCTTGTTCTCCTTTTTTCTCTACGATCGTGCTGCCTGATGCAAAAAGCAATTGCTCTTCAAGAGAAACATACACTTTGCCGTTCTTCTGTGTTACTGTCAGTCCGTTGTTTTCAAAACCAAGCAATGCATCGGTTACTGATTTTTTCAGTGCACTCACGGCAGAATCTTTTTTACTCAGGATGGATTGTAATTCCTCCACTTTTGCTTCCCGATCTTTCAGGCTGCTCTTAAGTTCGTTGAGACGTTGCTCGTTATCAGAAAGACTCTTCTGATCTCTTTTCAACTGATCTTCTTTCTTCTGCAAATCTTCCTTTGCATTATTCAGTTGAGCAATCAGCTTCTTTGTCTCTTCCGTATTTCCTGCTAATAATTTTTCATTATTAGAAAGCAATTTGTCATACGACTTTGTCAACTCGTTGTAGAGTTCGGTTAGCCTTCTATATGCGCTTCCTTGTTCTGATGTGTCGCGCTGGAGATTTGTAATTCTTTTTTGCAGGTCTTCAACTTGCGCACTAAGCTCTGTGTTTTTTGTGGCGAGTTCTGCGTTACCGGATTTCAATTTTCCGTTTTCATCTTGGCAATCTTTTTCTTTCTTCTGTAAATCTTCAAATTGTCGAGCAGGAACGCAGGAAGTGAGATATACACTAACTGCGAAAAGTGAGATAAACCAGCCATTTATTATTGACTTTGCCTTCATGGTTTTGTAGATTTGATAGTTACTATGGATTAATTGAACGAAATTAATTGAAAACGTAATCAGCACAGAGGTCCAATCTCCAATGTTTTCAACAGCCGGATGAGAAACATTTTCCGGTATCGTCCGTTCACAGATTAAAGAAATAAGTCAACGATATGGAATCACTCAGCAAAAACTGGATCACCGAACATCACATTGACTTCGAATACAAGAAATACATGCTGCTTGCATACCTGCAGAGTGTGAGCGATAACTTTACAGAGCATCGTCTCTATCCTTTTCTATCGGATTTGGTGGAGCACTACCGTAACCTGAAAGTTTTAAAGGACAACAAAAAGAATTTGTATGAAAGTTTTGTCGGAAGGGCGAAAGCTGTGGACTTTGAACAATTCAAAATCATTTATGAAAAACTGGCAGAAGACGATTCACTGATCCAGGAAATTGAAACCATCATCGACTACTCCATTCCTCAGATGGAAATTTACCTGAAGGAAGGAAAGAAGTTGTATGACTTCATCGAGGAACACCTGAAGGTTTTTTCCGTAGGTATTGTGCCGCTCAACAACGAAAGCGGATACTTGTTCCTGAAACAAGGACTGAACAGCGATACCAAGGTCTACGAATATCACATCAGTATTTTTGAGAATCCTTCAGAGCGGTATCGTGGAATCCATACACAGTATGTGGCGAGTTATGAAAAGGGTTTGCTGAATACCTTTGAATCAATCAAATCAGATTTGCTGTTGTACAACAAAAATCTTCCGAATCCGGCTACCTATGTGATCGAATCGGAGATGATCATTCCGTTTGAAGAAACTTTTCTGCCGATGGCGAAACGAACGCTTGTGAAACGTGTTGCGGGGTTTGCGTGATTCTTCTTGGAGGAAATAATTTTTTCAAATCAGCTTGTGAATAGTTCATGTTTTATTATTGGCCGTTATAGTTCCGGGAAGTCATTCAGGAGGAATCTATTTAAAATTTAGCATCAGGGCTTATTCATAAATAAAATAGATGCCTCCTGTATGACAGCAGAATTGTTGACACAATAAAATAAATCTGGAGATGAAGCGCCATTTTATTCCTTCATAAATCGCTTCACGATTTTTTCCTTTTCCGAAAGCAGTTCTAAAAAATAAACACCTTGTGAAAGCTGAGTTGTTTTGATTTCTAGGTATTCACCATTTTTAATAAAAGAATAATTCACGGGCATTTCCTGCCCCAAAATACTCCACACTTTTATGTTTTTTAACTTGAAGTTTTCATTTAATGAGGCATACAAGACTTGTGTTACTGGATTTGGAAACAAATTTATTTCCGGTTGCAAATTTTCACTTAACTGTTGCACACTTAATCGCAAGGAATCACACAAACTACTTGTAGTATCCGCGCCAAGAAAATAGTTCGGGTAGTTGGGAATGGTTTCCGCATTGTAAGTTGAGAGATGAACGCAATGCTGGCAAACATTACAAGCTAAGCCCACACTATCAGGATAATTAATGACATGCAGATATTCTGTTCCATTCCCCGTATTAATATAGATTTTTCCATCGGGCGCTAATTGAGCTAAGAAAAAAGTTGTTGCAAAAATGGGAAAATGAGAATAGAAGCCATCATAAACAGCAACCGTTGTCTGCGTTGATGGAATGTCAGGCGCTGTCAAATCAAATTGATAAATATACTTAGTTGAAGAAAGATAAAGCACTTTCGAGTTCACTGAAAATGCAGCACCGGTAGTAAAGGCGCTATCATCTATCGCAACATGAATACAATTATTGAAATTACCAGTACATCTATCAAATTGTATTAAATCCAAACCTCCCTCTGAATCATAATTTGCAAACCAATTTCCATTTGGAGAAAATACCACTTGTCCAAGACCACTCACTCCCGCCCCAGCAGATAAGTCAACATATTTTCCGATACATTGATAATAGGGCCCGCTAATACCATTTGGAGTAATTAAATATTCTACATAGCAATTCGAAGTATTCAAATGTGAGATTAACCACCAGTCTCGTCCATTGGCATGTTTACAAGCAGTTAATCCACCGAAGTAAAATGCACTGTGCAATAAAACATTATTCTTCGAAACCACTCCACCAAGCCCTCCATCCAAAGTCATGTCTATAACTGAATAATATAGACGAACGGGGATAATTGTGGCTGAATCAAGAGTCACATGAAACAAATAATATTTCATTGAATCATCTGGAAAGGGAATGATAATATCTGATTGCATAATATTTAAACCATCTTGATTCTGGCTAGTATATTGGCTAGGATTTAAACCTGAACCATTTAACATGATATTATTACTGGCATTTGCGATATAAGCGCCATTTGTATAGAACAATAACTCCCCTTGGGAACTGCTTATTAATGCATTCGATTCCCAAAAACTCATTGACCTCATTGACCAAGAAAGTAATGGAAATCCGCCTGAAAAATCTAATGTTGTTCTTCCGGTTTGAACACTAGTAAGGCTGTCGTACCCCAAGATCCAAAGATTATCAATTCCTTGTCCTTTGGAAACAGAAACGGCAAATGAAAAAAGTAGGAAGAGTAAAATTTTATTCATCTTTTCAAATGTAGTAAAGTTTGCTTCCTGCGGCAACAGATAAAGAACAATACGATGGATGTGTCCAATGAATACAACATCCTTCCGGTTTAGTCGTTAATATCTTCATCATTCACCAACCGTCAGCCAACCGTAATTCGTTTTACATTTACAACGTAACCGTCAATCATTTCTTTCATGCGGAATATTTTTTTACCGCTGTTTTTCCTTTTGCTTTATGTATCATCTTCAGCAC
Organism: Bacteroidota bacterium; assembly: GCA_043742705.1. Classification (GTDB taxonomy): domain Bacteria; phylum Bacteroidota; class Bacteroidia; order AKYH767-A; family 2013-40CM-41-45; genus JAPLDA01. The sequence continues at coordinate 1,924 of JAYTXY010000193.1, read as the reverse complement.
AGCAATTAAGCAACCTGAGGGTGAAAACCATTTCACAGGAACGCGATACTTTTTTGATTGATACGGTAAGCATGGTTCCAAATTCTTTTTTCATCATGGATAATCAGAATAACCTGGTGGATACATCGGCTTATTCGATTGATGCGGTAAACGCAAAACTGGTATGGAAAAAAAGTTCACCGGCATTTTCACGAATTAAAAATGAAACGTTGCATCTGACTTATCGTGTCTTTCCTTTTCTCTTTAGTGAAACGGTACAGCACAAAGACTATAAAAAAATTTTGCAAAACTCATCAGGAAATTACAATCCTTTTTACTACACACCTTCACAGGAATCAGCAGGCTTATTTAAGTTTGAAGGCATCACCAAGTCAGGAAGTATATCACGCGGAATCACGTTCGGTAACAACCAGGATGTGTTTGTGAACTCAAGTCTCAATTTACAGCTCGCCGGAAAACTCAGTGACAACGTAGAAATACTTGCCGCGATTACCGATGAGAATGTTCCGATACAACCGGAAGGAAACACGCAGCAACTCCAGGACTTCGACAAGGTCTTTATTCAGTTGTCGAATGAAAACAATAAATTGATTGCAGGAGATTTCGATTTAAAACGTCCGGAAAGTTATTTCATGAATTTTCAAAAGAAAGGACAAGGAGGTTTGTTCTCCTCGCGATTTAAACTCGGAAAAAGTGAGGATGAAAAGAAGCAATCAGTTATGCGGATCACTGCAAGTGGCGCTGTGTCAAAAGGAAAATTTGCGCGGAACATTTTAACAGGAGTAGAAGGAAACCAGGGACCTTATCGTTTGAGCGGAAGCAACAATGAAACATTCATCATCATTTTAGCGGGTTCTGAAAAGGTTTACATTGATGGGCAAACCATCAAGCGTGGAGCACAAAATGATTACATCATCGATTACAATACGGCACAGATTACGTTTACTGCCAAGCGACTCATTACAAAAGATTCGCGAATCGTTGTCGAGTTTGAATATTCTGAAAAGAGTTATGCGCGATCCCTTTTATACTTTAACGATGAATTTGAAAAAGATAAACTGAAAATAAAATTCAACCTTTACTCAGAACAGGACGGCAAGAACCAACCGTTGCAGATTGAACTTGACAGTGCAAAGAAAGCGGTGATGAATGATGTTGGTGACCATATCGATCAGGCCGTCTATCCGACTGCAGATTCAGTGGCTTTTAATGGTAACCAGATACTTTATCAGAAAAAGGATAGCACAACAGTGAACGGAACTTACTCCGGAGTTTTTGTGTACTCTACAAATCCCGACAGCGCTAGGTGGCAGGTGACGTTCTCCATTGTCGGGCAAGGAAACGGTGATTACGTTCAGGATGTTTCTTCCGCAAACGGACGAGTGTATAAATGGATTGAACCATTGAATGGAATTCGGCAAGGATCATTTGCTCCTGTTGCATTGCTGATCACTCCGAAAAGACAACAACTTTTTACACTCGGAAGCGATTATGCTTTTTCAAAAAATAATAAAGTGTCTTTTGAGATTGCCATGAGCAACAACGACATCAATCTCTTTTCAGGAAAAGACAAAGGAAACGATGCCGGTTATGCAGCTAAGTTTATCTATGAAAATATTACACGGCTTGGAAGCGATACTGTTGACTCGTGGAAGATGAAATCGATTTTGAATTATGAATATGTGAATCAGAATTTCAAACCGCTGGAACGTTTTCGCAACGTGGAATTCGAACGCGACTGGAACTCCGCAGCCGTCACGGTAAATAATGATGAACACATCACTTCATTTCAATCCGTGTTTTTAAAAAATAAATTGGGATCAGTTACCTATCTTCTGAAATCCTATTTGAAAGGAACTTACTACAATGGTTTGATGAACGCTGCGGGAATGAATCTGAAGCTCGAGAAATTTGTATTGATAGG
>JAYTXY010000192.1:0-5004 GCA_043742705.1 Bacteroidota bacterium | reverse complement strand
AGGAAATGGCGGTGGAATAGTTTATCTTCTCACTGGAGGAACATGTTCCGGTTCAGGAACAATCACTGCCAACGGATCAGATGCTGCAAATGTAGTTGCTGCCGGAAGCAGCGATGCAGTTGGTGGTGGCGGTGGCGGAGGAACAGTTATTATTTATTCACGCGGAGCAGCGATAAGCAGTCTTACCATCAATACAAAGGGTGGAAAAGGCGGTGATCAGAATGATGCAAGCACGGAAGCAGAGGGACCAGGCGGTGGCGGTGGTGGTGGCTATATTGCAACAACAAACGCTACATCACTAACGCGAAGTGCATCAGGCGGAGTGAATGGCACTACAACATCTACCGGAACAGATCCTTTCACACCGAATGGTGCTACGAAAGGAGCTACCGGAACTATTGTTCTAAGCCCTTCGACTCCATATTCAGGAACAGTCTTGTTGCCTATTTTATTAAAACGATTCTCAGGGGAAATAAAAAATAATGTTACGGAGCTTACCTGGATTACAGCATCAGAAATTAACAACGACCACTTCACCATCGAACGAAGCGCAGATGGAATTGATTTTTATGAAATCGGAAGAGTTCAGGGAAGTGGTAACAGCACCATGGAAAACGGATACAAGTTTATTGATGAGTCACCGATAAAAGGAGACAATTACTACAGGCTTCGCCAGACAGATTATGACGGCAGCAGTGTTAAGTTCAATCCGATTCATGTCAATTTTAAATCACGCGAAGAAGAATTCAGAATTACTTATTTCGGTCCCAATCCTTTTGAAAATAACCTTCGTGTTGATTTAAACTCTCCGAAAGAAGGAGTTGTGGAAATAAGACTTTTAAGTCAGTTTGGAATGCTCATCAGTAGTGAACAAATGATTACCGGAACAGGCACTAACTCATTTACATTCGGTGATGTCGCTTCTATTAAGAAAGGGGTTTATATGGTTCAGATTCTTGATGATGAAAAAAAAAATTGCACCGTTAAGGTGATTAAGAATTAATTCAGGTTTTTGGATATAAAAAAAGCTTCAGTGTGTGAAACGCTGAAGCTTTTTTTTAAACGGTTACGTATTTTATTTCGGCAAATAAATTCTACGGATTAATTATTCAACATCACAGGCATCACCAGCATCAGGATATCTTCTTCGCTGTTTTTTCCTTCCGCGGGAGTTAGGATGCCTGCGCGGTTAGGTGCTGACATTTCAATGTTGATTTGCTCGCTGTCGAGGTTGCTGAGCATCTCGGTGAGGAAACGTGCGTTGAAACCAATCTCCATATCTTCTCCGGTGTATTGACAAGAGAGGCGTTCGTTCGCTTCGTTTGCAAAATCCAGGTCCTCGGCACTGATATGTAATTCACTTCCGTTAATTCTTAAACGAACCTGGTGAGTTGTCTTGTTTGAGAAAATAGAAACACGTCTCACTGAGTTTAACAATGAAGCTCGGTCAATGGTAAGTTTATTCGGATTCTCAACAGGAATTACAGCCTCGTAATTCGGGTAACGTCCGTCAATCAAACGACAGATCAGAGAAATATTTCCGAACTCGAAGAAAGCATTGTTGTCGTTGTAGTTTATTTTTAATGTTTCATCTTGCGCAGTCAGCACGTTCTTCAACAAGGTCAGCGGTTTTTTCGGAAGAATAAATACTCCTTCTGATTTTGCTTTTGCATCATTCCGTTTGTAACGAACCAATTTGTGAGCATCCGTAGCGACAAAGGTCAGGTTGTCCTTGCTCAACTGGCAGAATACACCTGACATCACAGGACGAAGTTCATCGTTACCTGTTGCAAAAAGAGTTTTGTTAATAGCATTCAACATTACGTTCGAAGGCATTTCAAGAGACGTTGTTCCTTCGAGAACGGGCAGCTTCGGAAACTCTTGTCCGTCAAAGCCTGTCAATTTATATTTTCCGTAATCGGAACTGATCTCAATGTTAAAAGTTTTTTCGTCAATGGTGAAAGTGAGCGGCTGCTCGGGAAATGTCTTCAATGTCTCCAACAGAATTTTTGCCGGAACAGCAATCTTTCCGCTTGCCTTTGCTTCAACAGGCAACTGGGTAGTCATCGTTGTTTCAAGGTCAGAAGCAGAAACAGTGAGCGATCCTTTCTCAATAGTGAAAAGAAAATTATCGAGAATAGGAAGAGGGTTGTTTGTATTCAAAACCCCGCTGATCGCCTGCAACTGCCTGAGCAGTCCCGAACTGGAAACAATAAATTTCATGTGAGAATAATTTTTAGAAGAGTTGGAAGATGGCATTTCTAATACAACATCATCTTTCGGCTGATTGTTTTTGCTCATGGTAAGTTAACTTATGGGTGACGTTAAATTTGCGTATGAAACCTTGCAAATATAAAATTTAGTTCACAAAAAAGGGAGATTGTTGATAAACAAAATAGGCGGTTTTACTTCTTTATTTTCATCTTCGTATTTCGCCTATCCATATCAAAATCACTGAATTGACGGAATATTTTTCCGAACACGTAATACTGGATCACTACGAACTCTTTCCCGCCATCCGTAAATGCGTACAACCTGTCAAGATCATATTTCAGCGGATTTCCTAACGAATCGGATTGAGCCAGCGAGCGCATCGTAAGCGGTTTTGGATAAGTGGTAATGCTTTTTGAAATTCCATTTACATCAGTAATCGTTATGGTATTGATCGGTGTTGTTGTTTTCAGGGAATCAACCTGTTCATGTGTGTATTCCTTGTCAAGCGATTCAAAGCAGAGGTAATTGAAAAATGACAGGTAGTTAATTAGTCCGACTGAATCGATATGCTGAATGGTTTGCTTCAACACAAGCGAAGAAATGTTGAAACGGTTTGCTGAATGTTCAATGGAAAAAGATTTTTCAGGTTGTTGAAAATAGTTGATCGTAATATTTTTTATCTCTTCGGGCTTGTAACTGAAAATCACACGATCTCTCCAATCCTGTTCAAACGGAGAATAACGAGGAGTAAGGTAGCCTTGGAATCCCGGGAGTTCCATCACAAAAGGTAAACTTGAATTCTCAAGCAACATAAAAGTACCGAGTACATCAGCTGTTGATCCTCCGACATAGTACACTTTCATCGGAGTTTTTTCATCGTGCTGATAGATCTCGCATTTGATTCCTTCAGTGGCAAGATCTTTTATCACACCGTTGTATCCTGCTTTTGCCACGCGCGTTTTCACTGAAAGACTTTTTATTGTGGAGAGAAGAACCTTCATGATGCCCGGTTCCACCTGGTATTTTCCGTTGACCATCCACGAGAATTTCTCTTTCCTTTCCAATAAAACCGAATTGTTTTTCTTATTGGCAAGAAATATTTTTGTAATGGCGGCAGTATCGTTCACCGCAAAATCTTTAAGCTCTTCTTTGATGGTTCCCTTTTTATTTTGAAAGACAAGGAAAGCACTAATCAGGGCAAGACAGAGTGCAATCACAAGAACGTTTCTGTTTTTTTTCATCGTACTATGTTAGCGTTCAAATTTTCTTTTCCTCATCAACGTGTGGAAGAAACCGTACAGGATAATAAGCAGAATAGGCAGCACGGTATTGATCCACCGAATGGAACCATTTTCTGTTTTGGCTTTGTCGAGCAAACGAAGTTTGAATTCTTTTCCGCGCAACGTCATCAAACCGGAATCATCGCAGAGATAATCCACGCAATTCAAAATGAAGTTTCTGTTGCCATAGGTTTGCTGCGTGAAACGATCGTAGCCAAGAGGAAAGATATTTCCTTTCTTACTCACGTAACTTGCAATCACATCGCCATCGGATACAACAATCATTTTTGTCGGGACACTCAATTCAGTGAAGCCAATTTCAGGAGCACTTGCAAGAGCTTCAGGAATTCTGTTTGTAAAATTGGATTTGAATTTTCCTTCGAGCAGAACACCGACAGGAAGATTCGCACGGTTGAATTGATTCGGGTCGGGATCGTCTTTCAGAATATTCAGACTCACTCGAACAGGAGCCATCAGCACTTTGGAATATTTTGAAGTAGAAAGAAGAATGGTCTTCTTCACATTATCTGCTTCGATGGTGTCCACCGTACTTGCAAACTCAAGCTTGATTGCATTCAGGTTGTGTACAATCGGGTTTGAAGAAACAGGATTAATAAGCGGAGAAAAATACCATGGAAACAATTGTTGCTGTGGTAGGTTTCCCATCATTCCGGTGATAACGGGAATTGGCGCTGCCTGCATGTCCATCACAAGGTCGTAATTGATCCGTGCACCGTACCTGAAAAGCTGGTCGTCAAGGTTCAGTTGTTTTCCAATGGCGACATTGGTACTCGTTTCTGACAAGCTGTCGAGTTCAATCTGCATCACGTCAAGAAGCCACAACACTCTTCCGCCTTTCATGATGAATTGGTCAATGACGAATTTATCTTTTTCATCAAAGGCTGAATCAGGTTTGGCAATGATGAGAGCTTTAAAGTTTTTCAGTGCATCCAGTTTTCCGTTGATCGCCACTGTATCGACACGATAAGATTCCTGCAACGCTCTTGCAGCATCTGTAATCTGTCGGGTGTTAAGTTCTCCATGACCTTGCAGGAAAGCAATTCGCGTTTTGATGTCAGTCGTAATACTTTTGATGCTCTTCACAAAATCATATTCCAATCCTTCGATGGAATTGTTCAGCATTTCTTCTGCACCACTTCCGATGCGGCTTTTCAAAAGTTGAAGCGGAATTTCTTCCGAACGATAACTGATGATTGCTCCGGGAAAAATTATTTTTTGTGATGTTCCTCCTTTTTGTTTTTCCTCAAGGTTGGTTGGTTGCAATCCTTTTTGCGCAAGCTGCTGATACAACTTATTTCGTTCCTCCTTAACAGAAATCGCGGAAGGATCGATGAACTGGTATTCCACGTTGTCTTTTGCATACACACGAAATTCATCCAGCAATTCTTTGGTGGAGTTGCGGAGACGCTTAAAGCCGGGAGGAAGATCTCCATCCAAATAAATTTTCACATAGATGACATCATCCAGGTTCTTTAAAAGTTCTTTTGTG
>JAYTXY010000191.1:0-5057 GCA_043742705.1 Bacteroidota bacterium | reverse complement strand
GATTCATACACTACATAATCACCTTTCTTCAGAACTTTTCCAATAAATTTTGTTGCACTCAACAAAGGACGGAGATCAGGTAGATTGTGCTCGTCAATTGGTGTTGGAACGGTGACAATGAAAAAAGAAGCTTCCTTTAATTTATCAAGACTGTTTGTAAATTCGATGTCGCTGTTTTGAAACGCGCTTGCATCGAGTTCTCCGCTGGGATCAATTCCCTTTTTCATTTTCTCCACCCGCGTTTCATTGATGTCAAATCCAATCACGCTGATTTTTTTGGCAAACTCCAATGCAATCGGCAACCCGACATATCCCAGCCCGAGCACTGCCAATTTTCTTTTCTTCGTTACTAAATCCTGGTACATAAAATCGTTCTTGGTTTTATTTTTAATCGTTGCAAAACGAGGAGGAATTATTTCTCCATCTTTTTTAATTTTCTCAATGCATAAATACGCTCGATGATGTCGACCACCTTTAATCCTTCAAGAGCATTCGTGGTTGCGCTGGTTCTTCCCTTCAGTGTGTCAATCACGTTCTCAAAAATGTAATGATGATTCGCTGCAGATCCTTTATAAGCTCCGTAGTCATTAGCAGGATTAACAGGCCCAAGCACAGGCATTGTGTAATTTTTGATATGACAGTATTCCACTTCATTCATATATTGTCCGCCAATCTTCACACTTCCGTTTTCGCCGATGATGGTGATGCTGCTTTCAAGATTTTTGTCCCACACAGCAGTAGAGTAGTTGATACATCCCATTCCGCCATTCACAAAATTGAAAGTCACTAAACCTGAATCTTCAAAAGCCGTGGTGTTGTGATGACTGAAATCGGCAAACTTTCCCTGGATATCACTGATGTCGCCAAAGAGCCAATACATGATGTCAATAAAATGTGAGAACTGTGTAAACAAGGTTCCTCCGTCATAGTCTGCAGAACCTTTCCAGTTTTTGCCGGTGTAATAGCGCTCATCACGGTTCCAGTAACAATTCAGCTGCACAAGGTGAATATTTCCGAGGTGTTTTTTTTCAACTACTTCTTTGATCCATTCAGAAGGAGGAGAGTAACGGTTTTGCATGACGCAGAATACCTGTCGTGAAACCTGCAGCGATTTGAAAATAATTTTCTCACAATCTGCAACCGTCAATGCCATTGGTTTTTCAATGACAACATGTTTTTTATTTTCAAGTGCCTGGAGGCAATGTTCAGCGTGAAGTCCGTTGGGACTGCAAATGCAAACCACATCGAAATCAACATTCGATCTGAAAAGTTCGTCAGAAGATGCAAAGAAAGGAACATCAAGTTCGCTAAGACCAATTTCGGATTGAGATTTTACATCACACATCGCTACAAGCTGTGACTCCGGATTTCTCCTCACCATCTCAGCATGACGCTTCCCGATGTGCCCGCTTCCGACTATTGCAAATTTTATTTTTGAATTCGCGTCCATTGTAATTTCGTTCTGTGATTATTCGGTCCTTCTTACTTTATGGTCTTCCAATTTATATTTTTGTTTACTCTCCGGGCATTCAGCCGTTCCTTTTGAATCAAACTTAAGTTGATGACCGTATTCACTCATCCAGCCGGTTTGTTTCGCAGGATTTCCTATGACCAAAGCAAATGCAGGAACATGTTTCGTAACTACTGCTCCCGCACCAATGAATGCAAACTCACCGATGTTGTTTCCGCAGACAATCGTTGCATTCGCACCAATGGATGCACCTCTTCCGACATGCGTTTTTGCATATTGATTTTTCCGCACGATCGCACTTCTTGGATTCATCACGTTGGTGAACACCATGGACGGTCCGAGAAACACATCGTCATCACATATTACTCCTGTATAGATGGAAACATTGTTTTGCACTTTTACATTTTTTCCAAGAACAACTTCCGGGGAGATCACAACATTTTGACCGAGGTTGCAGTTCTCACCAATCACACAGTTTGACATGATGTGGGAGAAGTGCCAGATTTTTGTTCCCTTCCCGATCGTGCATCCTTCGTCAATGATGGCAGTTGGGTGAGCGAAGTATGTTGATTGATCTGCTGACATAAAATTAATTTCTAAACGCCTCAGCGTACTTCAATGAATGAATTTTACTTTTTATTTTCTTTCTGTTCAAACACTCTTGGATGTGCGGTTTCGTACAATTCTTCAGGAGAAAGATTTTTGAAATAATCGTAAGTGATTTTTAATCCTTCTGCACGGCTGACAGTCGGCTGCCAGTTGAGAATTTTTTTCGCCCGCGTAATATCCGGTTGTCGTTGTTTCGGGTCGTCTGTCGGCAACGGTTTGTAAATAACCTTCTGTTTCGTTCCTGTGAGCTTGATAATTTCTTCAGCAAAATCTTTGATGGAGATTTCATCGGGGTTTCCGATGTTGACAGGATACACATAATCACTCATCAACAGTCGGTAGATTCCTTCAACCAAATCATCCACGTAACAGAAGGAGCGAGTCTGGCTTCCGTCACCGAAAACGGTGAGGTCTTCTCCGCGTAAGGCTTGTCCGATGAATGCAGGAAGCGCGCGACCGTCATTCAACCGCATGCGTGGACCGTAGGTGTTAAAGATCCGGATGATGCGTGTTTCAAGTTGATGATACGTATGATACGCCATCGTAATTGCTTCCTGGAAACGTTTCGCTTCATCGTACACACCACGCGGACCAATCGGGTTTACATGTCCCCAGTAGTCTTCGTTTTGCGGATGCACCAGCGGATCACCGTATACTTCGGAAGTTGATGCAACTAAGATCCTTGCTTTCTTCGACTTCGCCAGCCCAAGCAGGTTGTGTGTTCCGAGTGATCCTACTTTCAATGTCTGTATTGGAATTTTCAGGTAGTCAATCGGACTTGCCGGTGATGCAAAGTGAAGGATGTAATCAACCGGACCGGGAACATGAACGAACTTCGAAACATCATGATGATAAAACTCGAACTCTTTCAATTTGGAAAGATGTTCAATATTTTTCAGGGAGCCGGTAATCAGGTTGTCCATTCCGATTACATGGAAACCTTCTTTGATAAATCGATCGCAGAGATGAGATCCGAGAAAACCTGCTGCACCGGTGATTAAAATTTTTTTCATTGAAGATTGAAAATTGGATATTGAATAATGGAAACTTTTAGTAAGAAATTTTGTTCAATATTCTTTTTAACTGTTTACTTATTTACCTAGTCACCTAGTCACTTAGTCACTTTGTCACTGCTTCTCTTCCCACGCTGGAATAAAAGAATCCAAGTTCTTTCATCTGCGTCAGGTCATATAAATTTCTTCCGTCAAAGATGATTTTATTTTTCATCAGCTTCATCATCTTTTCAAAGTCAGGTGTTCTGAACAACGACCATTCCGTGGCAATGATCAATGCATCTGCATTTTTCAATACGTCATATTCATCCGTTCCGAATTCTATTTTATCTCCGGTAATTTTTTTAACGTTGTTCATCGCTTCAGGATCGAATGCTGAAATACTTGCTCCTTCTTTTACCAACTGATCGATGATATACAATGCAGGAGCTTCGCGGATGTCATCCGTGTCAGGCTTGAAAGCAAGTCCCCACAAAGCAAACCGTTTGCCTTTTAAATTATTTTGAAAGTGATTTTTGATTTTATCAACGATGGTATGATGCTGAAGTTTGTTGACATCCATCACCGATTTCAGAATTTTAAAATCGTAACTGTAATCAGACGATGTTTTTGCCAGCGCCTGAACATCTTTCGGGAAACAACTTCCACCGTAACCGATTCCGGCAAAGAGAAAACGTTTTCCGATTCTGTTGTCAGCACCGATTCCAACCCGCACCATGTCAACATTTGCTCCCACACGTTCACAGAGATTTGCAATCTCATTCATGAAAGAAATTTTTGTGGCGAGAAAAGCATTTGCTGCATACTTAGTAAGTTCAGCAGAACGTTCATCCATGTAGTAAACCGGATTTCCCTGTCTTACAAAAGGAGCGTAGAGATCAGCCATTATTTTTTTTGCTTTCTCTGAACTACTCCCGATTACCACACGATCAGGTTTCATAAAATCATCCACTGCAAAACCTTCGCGCAAAAATTCAGGATTCGAGACAACATCAAATTCAGTCTTGCAATTTTTTGCAATGGCAGCACGAACTTTTTCAGCCGTGCCGACAGGAACCGTGCTTTTATTCACGATCACCGTGTAATCTTTTACCAGGTGTCCCAACTGATCAGCAACCTGTAATACAAACCGTAGATCTGCAGCACCGTCACCATCGGAAGGAGTTGGTAATGCAAGAAAAATAACTTTCGCATCGCGGATACCTTCCTCAAGATCCGTGGTGAAGGTCAATCGTCCTTGTTTGATGTTGCGTTCGAAAAGTGCATCGAGATGAGGTTCATAAATGGGAATCTCGCCGCGTTTCATCTGCGCTACTTTTTCTTTGTTGATATCAACACAGGAAACCTGTACGCCTGTTTCAGCAAAGCACGTTCCTGTGACCAATCCTACATATCCTGTTCCTACAACTGCTATTTTCATTTAACTGATTTGGTAATTTGATGATGTGCAAATTTGATAATGAGAATTAAGTTTTTGAAATTACATTTACTCATCTGCGTATTTACACATTGATTTAATATTATTTAAAAAACTCAAGTACAGAATCCGTAATGTATTTCATCGTTTCTTCTTTCATCTCCGTGTGAATAGGAAAAGAAATGACACTGCTGCACAACATTTCAGTGACAGGAAAATCTCCTTCCTTATATCTCGGATCTCTGTACGCTTTTTGCAAATGAAGCGGAACGGGATAGTAGATCATTGCGGGAACGTCTTTCGTAGCAAGGAATTCACGAAGTTTATTCCGGTCTGCATTTTTCAGAATCACTGTGTACTGATGAAAGACATGATCCGATTTTTTAAATCGTTTCGGAGTTATTATGTTCGGATGATTTGCAAAAGCTTTGTCGTAATAATCAGCAACCTGGTTTCGTGCTTTCGCATATTCATCAAGATGTTTTAACTTGATGTTAAGAATAGCAGCCTGTATACTGTCGAGACGGCTGTTTACACCAATATCATC
>JAYTXY010000190.1:0-4307 GCA_043742705.1 Bacteroidota bacterium | reverse complement strand
TGGAAGCAAACCAGGCGCAACTGAAAACTTCTGAAGAATACTTTACTGGTGGCGAAGAACTTTTCAATGTAGTTTCAGAATGGAAGAAAAAAACTGAAGGAATGATTCCTGCTGCGCAGGAAATTCAAAAATCGGTTTCTGCTTTGAATGAAAAACTTGGCGCTGAAGCAACGAAGAACGATGCTTTTATTGCGATTAAGAAAAACTCAATTGCGATTCAGACAGACACCAATCGTCTCGACAACTTTGGCAATATTCTTACCGAACAACAGGCAGAACACGGACAGGAAAAAGTTCTCACAAACATCAACCAACTTTGTGATCGTTACGCTGATCTTGTTTACAGTGGTACGATGACGGATGAGGGCACATCCGCTTTTCAGTTTACCAAAGACTTTGAAAAAAATCTTCCTTCCATAAAAATTATTCCTGAAGCTGTTGGAACACTGCTGCTAAATGTACTTGACAATGCTTTTAGCAGTGTAGGAATGAAACACAGAAAGGCAATCAAAGGATATGCTCCGAAAGTATCAATCAGTACGAGAATACTTCCGCGCTTCGTACAAATCAGAATCAAAGACAACGGTGACGGAGTTCCGGAAGGAGCGCTGGAAGAAATGTACGAACCGTTTTTTTCAACGCAACCAACCGGCGAGGGAGCAGGACTTGGATTGTTTTTCAGCGACAAGATCATCAAAGAAAATAACGGAGAAATTAAAATTGAAAGTGAAAAAGGAAACGGAACGGATGTGTACATCAAATTTTTCCTTCAACCAAGCATGAAATGAAAAAGATTAAACTGACGATACTTCTTTTTATCAGTGTTTCGTTGTCGCTTCCTGCGCAAACCACTGCTCCTGACCTGGCACAGATCATTGCTTCGGCAAAGAGTCAGTATGTAAAAAGTGAAGCGCTCGATAAGCTTCAGCAGGATTTGAGATACTTTGACGAACATACAGCAAGTTCCAAAGAACAACAGGATCAATTGCTGGAAACGTATCGTTCGATTGCGAGTGGATATTCTTTGAACAACCATTTTAAGCAAGGTTATGGAGTTTACCAAAAGTATCTTGGAATTAAAGAAGGTTTTTTATCTACTGAGAAAACGAATACGATTGCAAAGGCAAACAGCGACATCAAAGACAAGCAGCAGAAGGATGAGAATGAATTGATCTCCATGCAAAACCAGGTGATGCAACTTCAACTTGACAATGAATATTTGTTGTCGAAGCGAAAATCCTTTAGACATTATTTTTCACTGGGAATAATTGCGCTTACGATTATGTTTGCTTTTATACTGCTCCAGGCAGGTCTCAAGCTGAATAAACTTAACCAGGATTTGAAATCAGGAAGGGAACGTTTGAAAGCCATTCACCGGATTTCAGCATTGGGGAAACTGAAAAGAGGAATTATTCTGATTGGAAAGAATCTTTTTAATTCGATTAAGAATTCAGCGGCAGAAACAACAGCACAACTTGATAAGATAGGTCCTCCCGCTGACTCCAAAAGCAATGAAATAGTAAATTTGCGCAAGCAACTTGGCGAATTAAACCGCCTGTCACAATAAATCAAGGGAAATGTGGGATTTGAAAATTGCAGATTGCGAATTGTCAAAAATTTAGACTTTAATAAAGAACAATCCGAATTTTAGTAATCCGAATTCCGAAATGGAAACTGAGACGCCACTGAAAGTTGATTTCTTTCTTTAGTTGCCTTTAAACTATTCTACTATATGGGCGTCTATGTCATTAAATCAGTAAATTAATAACAATGAAAAAGCTACTACTTTCCATTCTTTTGATGGCCTTCTGTGTAACTGTATTTTCAGAAACCAATGCACAGACCTCTCAAAAAACATTTAAGATTCATTCCGAGAAGAGGATGTTTGTCAAGAAAGGCATGCGTCATCATGGGAAACACAACCATCATGGCCGGAAAAATCTCCGGATGGGTAACAAGAAAAAGCTCATGGAGAATCACAAAAAATAATTGACACAAAAACTATTTCAAAAAGCTAAACGACCTTTTATATGACGTTCAGAAAACAAATTTTACTTCTCTCCTTCCTTTCTCTCAGCCTGTCATCATACAGCCAAAAAACATCAGCTGATTTTATTAAAAGTGGTAACCAAAAAGAGAATGTGAAAGACTTTTCAGGTGCTCAAAAAGATTTTGAACAAGCTGTTACACTTGATCCTAAAAACAGTGAAGCACTCTATAATCTTGGCTATGCAAAATTCGAAAGAAAAGATTACGTAGGAGCAATTGAAAGTTACAACACAGCAATAGAAACAGATACAGAGAGTGTTGAATTGTTTTATAACCGCGCCAATGCAAAATTCGAATTGAAGGATTACAAAGGCGCCATTGAGGATTATGGTAAAGCCATTTTCCTTAGTCCTGAAGACAAAGAAAGTTATTACAACCGCGCCATTGCCAAATACAACCTGGGAGATCGTGAATCTGCATGCAAGGATTTAGGCATGGCAGCAAAGTATGGTGATAAAATGGCGGAAGACGTCATGAAAGAATTGTGTCATTAATTTTGATTTGGGTTCATTCCACTTCAGTGGAAAAATAAAAAGTCCTTCGGAAAATTTCGAAGGACTTTTTTTATGAGCTAAAAAGAATGACCCTTTAAAACGATGCAATTGTTTCTTTGATAATCGTAACACATTCCATCAACTGTTCTTCAGTGATGATCAACGGTGGTGCAAAACGGATGATGTCATCATGTGTCGGTTTTGCCAGCAGTCCATTTTCTTTCAGTGCAAGGCAAACATCCCAGGCGTTTTTACCTTTTACAGGTTTGATGACCATTGCACAAAACAAACCTTTACCACGAACCAATTGAATCATATCATGTTTGATACTCTTCAGTTCTTTCAATAAAATTTTTCCAAGTCGCTCAGCATTTTCAGCAAGCTGTTCTTCTTTTAAAACTTCCAGCGCAGCAATCGCAACTTTCGCTGCAAGCGGATTTCCGCCATACGTACTTCCATGCTGACCGGGTTTGATGCAAAGCATGATATCGTCATCAGCAAGAACAGCAGCTACAGGAAGCAGTCCACCGGAAAGAGCCTTACCAAGAATCAAAATATCAGGATGAACATTTTCATAATCGCATGCAAGCATTTTCCCTGTGCGGGCAAGTCCGGTTTGAACTTCATCAGCAATAAACAAGACGTTGTGTTGTTTGCATAAATCACTGGCAGCTTTAATGTATCCGTCATCAGGAATCACCACGCCAGCTTCTCCCTGGATAGGTTCAACCAGGAATCCTGCAACCTCAGAATCTTTCAGCGCATTGCGCAACGCTTCTAAATTGTTGTAAGGAATTTTTACAAAACCCGGAGTGAATGGTCCGAAGCGACCATAGGAATCAGGATCAGACGATGCTGAAATGACGGAAATAGTACGACCATGAAAATTTCCTTCGCACACAATAATCTTTGCTTCATTTTCCTTCACGCCTTTTTTCTCATACGCCCATCTGCGGCAAAGTTTAATTGCAGTCTCCACTCCTTCCGCGCCGGTATTCATTGGCAGCACTTTATCGTAACCGAAATAGCCGGTTATATATTCTTCGTATTCGCCCAGACAATCATTATAGAAAGCGCGGGAAGTCAGGGTGAGTTTTTTCGCTTGCTCCATGAAAGCACTCATAATCTTCGGATGATTATGTCCCTGGTTCAATGCTGAATAAGCAGAAAGAAAATCGAAATATTTTTTTCCTTCCACATCCCATACGAACACACCACTGCCTTTCTCAATTACAACGGGAATCGGGTGGTAATTGTGCGCTCCATACTGATCTTCTTTTTCAATGGCTTGTTCTGTTCTCGTCTTATCTATCACAATCGTTTTCATAAAAAATAATATGGATTTTAATGGGTCACCAAAAATACTGAAAGTCCATGAAACAGCCTACAAGCGTATGTGAATAACACCGCTTTTGCTGACTGAATGCTGTTTAAAAGAAGCATTCAGGATAAAATAATAAGCATCCTCCGGAAGTTTGTTCCCGCTTTTATTTCGTCCGTCCCATTGAAACGAGAAATCGTTGGTTTCAAACATTAAGGTTCCCCAGCGATTAAAGACTTTCAGGTTGAACGTATCGAAGCAATAATTCGGATTTGCTTTTATCTTGAAGAAATCATTTTTACCGTCATCGTTTGGAGTGAAGACATTTGGAATTAATGTATCCATGGTACCATCAGGAGGTGGCTTCACAAAAATATCTACATCCAAATACGTATTCATTGTTCCGTAGCAGGAATATTTTACTCCGGAAAATTTTACTTTGT